>JAQUAR010000212.1 GCA_028687155.1 Methylacidiphilaceae bacterium
CAAATCGAATGAAAATCTTGCTCGATCCCGTCTCACGAGGAGATCCTCGCGGCCGGAACTCCTCGCAAGCGACTCAACCGGCACCTCTCTCGCGCGAAAGCTCGTACTGGTGAGATATGGCGGCTAGGCGTACAAGGCGAAGCGTACTCGCATCGGGGAGTTGGTATATCAGCACGAGGTCGGGCTTGATATGGCAATCCCGGTGATCTTTCCACTCGCCGCTCAGCGCGTGATCGCGCTGGCGTGGTTCCAACGGCAGATCGGCCAGTAACGCTGACAGGACGGAGTGCAGATCGGCATCGAGCGCCGTGCGATACCGCCCCTTCTTCTCGCGCTTGTAGTCCCGCTTGAATTGGCTCGTGTACTCAATCGTCCGCATTGAGATCACGGAACAGCGTATCGAGGTCGGCCGCTTTCGTGACACGACCGGCCCGGGCGTCTTTCATCGCCTGAATCGTCGTCGCGTTCGGGATTAGGGGCTCGAAAGGCAGCGCCTTGTCCTGGGCCACCTTCTTGAGCAGCAGCCTGACTGCATCGGACACGGTAAGGCCCATTGCTGCCAAGACTGCGGCCGCTTCCTCTTTGGTCGCGCCATCAATACGCGCCTGCACGAGTTCATTAGCAGACATAGTGGTTTCTCCGTTATGCTCTATTTGTATGGCAACGTAATGCACGGAGCCCGACAAGACAAGCCTCCAGGGCTTGAGCTCAAGGACGGAAAGCCCCGCACCGGCGGCGAATCGGAGTCGCCAGGTACGCGAACTGCGACACGTCCGCCACCCCGGCCGAGGCCTCCGCGTAGTCCGAGGAGGCTTCCCCGGGATCGGCGCAGTTCAGGATCGCGAATAAAATCATGTGCCACCTCTTTTGATATGAATAACAGATGCACAGCATTTCCATAACACAGTATTTCAGTTTGCGGCAGCATTGATGCGGCATGATCGCCGCGCATGACGCCGCAGAAGCTCAACGGACGCGACTCCTACGCTTGGACCGCTTCGGTTAGGCTTTTCCTGGACGCAAAAATCCGAGAAGCGCTGCTCCCCAGCAGTTCATCCAAAGCAGCGATGCCACCTCCTCTCAACCCGCTCGCCTCCAGAAGGCGGCATTCATAGCGCTCGATGAGGGTAAGGGAGGGCGGATGTGTTTCTAAATAGATGAGCGCCTTGCGCAGCAGCTCGTAAAGCTCCGGGAAAGGAGTCCCCCGCTCCACGGAGCCCCCCAAGAGCTCGCCAAAATATTGCGCGCAGGAGAAGGCGGCCCAGCTTCTTCGAAGTGCCAGAAATGGATTTCTTACCCGTGCCTCCTTGAAGAGATGGAGATCTCCCGTCCGAGGGGCAAGCACCGCAATCTCGCAGAGATAAAAAAGATCGAGAGATCCGCGGTGGGAACCTGTCCATCTTTTTGCGCCCTTTGCCAGAGTCTGGATCCAGCCCAGGTCGGCCGTCATCCAACCAAGAATCCAACTGCTCTCAGAATAGGAATGCCGGCGCAAAAGGATGGCTTCCGTTTGCCGTTCCCGATCCATCGTTCAGGTCTCCCGTGCCGCATTCCCGGGATTCGAACGAGGGACGGCTCCCCGAGCCAGCGCAAAGAGACGCCCCTGCTCCGCCACCATCGTCACGCGATCCGCACGTGATTTGTCGTCCCATCCGGCTAGATGGAGAAACCCATGGATCCCGTAAAGAAGTAGTTCCTCTTCCGTGGTCAGATTGTGTCGAGGCGCTTCCTTTTCGGCGACCCAGGGACAGACGATCACCTCTCCGTAATCGAACGAGAGGACATCGGTCGGTCCCGGCTCCCGGAGCCATTCGGCATGCAGCAGCGCCATGGCTCGCGAAGAGACCAGGGAGAGCTCAATGCTCGGCGGTAACGGCTGGCCTCGCGTCTTGATCCGTCGAAGAGCCATCTGCCACTGGAGGAGCAAAGCCCGACAGGAGAGGAGCACCTGCCGTTGACGGTTGAAGACGGAGAGCTTCGGCATCATCTGGTTCTTTCTGCGGATATCGGAGACGACTGTGCAACATCGTCTTCAAGGTAAAGCTCAGGCTTTCTTCGATCGAATGCAACTGCTGGAGCGTGAGATCGCATTCGTCGAGTTGATGGCTGGCCAGCTTCCGCCAAACCAGTTCGCGCACCATCTGCTCGATCCGTTGAGCCGTTGGCCTCTCCAGACTGCGAGAGGCGCTTTCGACGATATCGGCAAGCATCAGAATCCCGGCTTCCCGGCTCTGCGGTTTTGGCCCGGGATAGTGAAACTGGCTCTCGTCGAATCCGGGCACGTCCTTCTCCGAGGCTCCCAAAATGCGGCCGCCTGCCTTGCAGTCTTCGACCGTCCGAAGCGCCCGTTGATAAAAATAGTATACGAGGGAATCGCCATGATGTTGCTCGATGCCATCCAGAATGGGCCGTTTCAAATGGTAGCGCTGAGCCAGCTCCATCCCATCCTTGACATGAGAGACGATGACCAGGGCGCTCAACGAAGGCGAAAGCCTGTCGTGCGGGTTCTCCGCGCCATCGATGTTTTCTGCAAAATATTGCGGGTTCACCAGCTTTCCAATGTCATGAAAATAGGCCATCACCCGACAGAGAGCAGAGTTGGCGCCTGCGCTCTGCGCCGCCGCTTCCGCAAGATTCGCGACCATGAGGCTGTGGTGATAGGTCCCGGGGGCCTCGCTCGCAAGACGCCGCAGCAACGGGTGATTCAGGTCGGAGAGCTCAAGCCAGGTGAAATCGGTGTTCACGCAAAAGAGCTCCTCCATGAAGGGCAAGATCGCATTGACGAAGACTCCGGTCAGGAACCCGAGAATTACGCTCCAGGCACCCTGCTCGATGAGCACATCGCTTTCCGTTTCGCCCACATAGCCGAAGGCCATGGCGCAAACGAGGCTCACTACGCCCACCGCCATTCCCGCCTGGATGACATCCCGGCGACGATGGACCCGCTGGGTCATGTAAACGCCCACGAATCCCGATACGAGATTGTTCACCAGAAGAGGAACGCTCTGGTTGATCAGAACCGCACTGAAAAGCGAGGAAGCAAAAACGGTAAAGAGCCCGGGGAAGGCCCCGAGAAGCGAGGTTGTCAGCAGGGGGGCGAGCGCGGTGGGAACATAAAAGTAGAGAGCATGAAACTCCGCCCCCGGTTGATGCATCGACCAGAGGTAGACCGCTTTGCCGACAAACAGGTTGATCAGGACGGCCGCCAACACCAGCGCAAGCTTGGAATTGCTCCGGAAGAGCTCGGGCAGCCCGATTCGCATGGGGATGAAGATTCCCGCCGACAGAACGGCCGTCAGCAGCGCGATTGCGTAGGTGGGATGGGCATGAGACCAGCTGCCGCAGGCGATGCCTAGTGCCGTAAAGAGAAAGAAGAGAAACCCACGGACCCGCCGGTCCTTCTCCAGCATCTCCCGCCATTTGGGACAACTCGTCGTCCTCCGGGACCGACCGCAGGCCAGTCCCTTGCGCTTCAACCGCCACTGCTCGAACAAGCTCATGAGTTCGCTAACCGACCGGTCCGTTCCCGATGCACGCGGTAGGCTCCCAAGATTCGCCGCACCAGATCGTGGCGAAGCACATCCCCTTCCCCAAACTCGCAGATCGAGATCCCCTGCTGCTCCCGCAGCGCGGCGATCGCCTCCAATAAACCCGATTGGCGACCACGGGGAAGGTCGATCTGCGTGGGATCGCCGGTGACCGCGCAGCGAGAACCTGGGCCCATGCGGGTGAGAAGCATGAACATCTGCTCCGGAGTAGTGTTCTGCGCTTCGTCCAGAATCACAAAGCAGTGCGCCAAGGTCCGACCGCGCATGAACGCAAGAGGGGCAATCTCGATCCAGCGACGGCTGAGGTAACGCTGCAACTCCTCCGGGGGGAGCATCTCGTCGAGGGCGTCATAAAGAGGCCGCAGATAGGGAAGAATCTTCTCCTCCACTTGTCCGGGGAGGAAGCCCAAG
>JAQUAR010000213.1 GCA_028687155.1 Methylacidiphilaceae bacterium
GTCGTCGATGTAGAGCAAGCGGACCCTCTCTCGCGGGGAGGGAGGTGTCAGAAGCGGACCGGGCCGAGGGGCCTCCCTCCCCCGCAGGAAAGCCCGGTGGCGCTCCAGAAAGATCTTCCGATTTCGTACCATCCATTCCGTGGCCTGACCCGCATCGGAGCTGCCGAATTCCCAATGGAGCACCACCGCCTCGGGCTCGTAAACCACCCGCCACCCGTTTTCCCAGAGCCGAACGCAATAGTCCGCCTCCTCGAAATAGGCGGGCGCAAAGACCTCGTCGAATCCCCCCATCTCGCGGAAGAGAAAGGAGCGCGTGAGGAGAAAGGCTCCCGAACAGTAGTCGGTCTCCCTCCGGAAAAGATACTCCCTTCGCAGCGGGCTATCGCCCCGCCCGTAACCGTGGGGGCTCCCATCTCCCCGGAAAAACGATCCTGCCTCCTGGAGCCGGCCGTCGAGATTGACGATCCGGGCTCCCACGGCACCGATGGCGGGATCGCTTTCGAGCGCCTCCCGCGCCGCCTCGACGGTCCCCGAAACGACCTGCGCATCGTTGTTCAGAAAAAGCAGCAGCCGCCCGCGGGCCGCCGCGGCTCCCTGGTTGGCCGCCCGCAAGAAATGGAGGTTTTCCGCGTTGCGGAGGATGCGCACCCCGTCTACCCGCTCCAAGAGCTCCCCGGTCCGGTCGGTCGAGGCGTTGTCCACCAGGATCACCTCGGCCGCAAAGGCGAGGTGGATCGCCAATGAGCGCAGGCAGGCATAGGTGAGCTCCGCCTGGTTGAAGAGGACGATGACGATCGAGATCTCGGGCTCGGCGGCCGAAGGGAGCCCCAGCCGATCGCCCTCCCGGAGAAACTCCCCCAAGCTCTTCCGGTAGCACTCCCGGAGGGCCTGCTTGTTCGCATCCTTTGTAAGCGGCAGCGAGAGGCTGTCGCGCCACGGAAGCTCCTCCCCGGCTCCGGCGGCGGGCAAGAGAAGCTCGAAGCTCTTCTGCAAGGCGTTCCGCAACCCCACGCCGGCCCCTTCTCCATCCCCCCGGACAAAGCGCCGGGAGGTCGTCGCCAGGGAAGCGAACGTACGAAAGCTCCGGGAGGCCATCAGATTTTCCACCGCCTGCTGCAATGCCGCCAGCGCCTGCCACCGGCTCGCCCTCGGCAGCCCTTCGTCGGCCAGTTCCTGGGCGAGCGCGCGCGCCCGGGACAGGAGTTCCTTCGACCGCCGGGAGAGGATCTGCATTCTCCCGAGAAGCCTCCATGCTGGATCTCTCTGAATCTTTGCCAGGAGGAACCCGGGCTCCGCCAGGACGCTATCCTGCGGGACTCCCCGATCCGGGGCAACCCGATCCTCCTTTGACCCCGCTTCCGGCGAGTCGGCGGCAACCCGCTCGCCCAGGCGGGCAAACCAGCGGCGCACCCGGGCGGACCTGCTGCCGGAAAGGTTCACCAGATCCTGAAAAGCCTCCGGTGCGTCGGGGCCGATCCTGAGCACCCCCAATCCGTGCGCATGAGGAAAGAGAAAGGAAGGATACGCCGTCTTGATCTCGTTCCAAAACCGCCAGACCCCGAAGCCGCTCTGCCATTCGGTCACGTCATGGAGCAGGACCACCGCACGCGGGCTTAACTTGGGCAGCCAATGGAAGAAATCGCGGCGCACCGCCTCGTACCGGTGGCAGCCGTCGATGTGAAGCAGGTCGATGCTCCCGTCGGGAAAAAGAGCGAGCGCCTCCTCGAAATTCATCCGGTGGAGGCGCGAGAACCGGCCGTAGCGCTCGTCATGGTATCGCTTCAGACCTTCGTAGACTTCCTCCCCGTAAAAACCCGCCTGCGCCTCTCCCTTCCAGTGATCCACGGCGTGCGCCTGCGTGGAGAGGGAAAGCGCTTCGATCGCCTGACAGAACGCCAGGTAGGAATCCCCCGCCATCGTCCCCAACTCGACCAAGACCCTCGGCCGAAGAGCCGCGATTGACCAGAAGGCAAAGGGGATGTGGCCAGACCAACTGGAGGAACCGGAAAGAAAGATCGGCCGCTCGGCTACGATCGGAAACCAGGGGATAAGGCGTAAGAGGCCGCTGCCCGCCGTCCATTCCGCCTGCCCAGATTGATCCTCGATGGGGTCCGACCGAGTCGACGTCATTGCGTTAATTCCTCATTAAAGCGCCCGAGATTAGCGGTGAAGGCGCTCCGCCACCAGCCGGAAGTTTTCAGCGGTTTCCTACACGCCAAGTCCGGTGCGAGAAGCCTCGGATCTGATGTTCCTGAGGCATGCGGGCCAGGCGTAGCCTTCTTGCTCAGCGCGATCCGTCGGCCCGACATCCAAGCCGCTGCTAACTCCCGCTCTCGCGCGACCAGGAGTGTCTGGCTCTCTTGCATCTCCGCCATCTCTGCCTCGATAACGCGGAGCAGCGGCACCGATCCTCAGAACTCCGCGTAGAGAGACCGCATCCGGGAGGAGGCCGCTCCTCATCTCCAGGCCATCTACCGCAATTGGCTCCAAGGCCAATTCCGCAAGCTTCGCCCGATCCCGGGATCAACGAGCAGAGCGTCGCAATATAGGCCGCCAGTCTACGCACTCTCGAGCGGCTCCTGCAAGCGGCGCCGACCAGGCACCGGAATCGTTCCACCCGGGTACTCGTCCCGGCGGCGGCCCATGTCGCTTCCCCTCTGCCACCAGCTCCTCCAGAAGGGCACGGATGGTTTGCGAAAACCGCTTGGCATCGCAATCCCGAGCCACGGCGGCCAGAGCGCGGGCCCGCACCCGCTCCCAGAGCAAGCGATCCCGGTAGAGCCCTAGGCAAGCTTCCGCAAAGGCCGTTGCATCGTCCACCGGGGCGCTCACGAGCTCCTCCCCCGTCTTCCAGCCGAGCTGGCTGGCGATCAGATCGCTGGCCACGATGGGCACCCCGCGCGCGGCCGCCTCGTGCGCCTTGTGGGGAATGCCCGAGGCGAACCTCGTCGGAGCGAGAAAGAGCCGGGCCCGCTCGTAATACGGAGCTAGGTCGGCAACCGTCCCCACCGTGACAACCTCCGGACCCAGTTGGCGCCGAAGGTCGGGAGCATCGGTGCCATAGCCGACGGCCACCAGCCGGGGCGGGGCATCGGAGAGCCCTGCGCGAATCCGAGGCAGCACCGTGCGGGCAAACCAGACCAGGGCGTCTCCGTTGGGACTTTGCAAGGCGTGCACCGCGCCGACCATGAGCAGATCCTCTCGCTCCTCGTAGGAGGCCGTGGTGGGTGCGGTCTCCAGGAAGTGGCCGATCACCCGCACCTCCGCGATGCCCTGCCGCCGGAACTCGCGGGCTTCTTCCTCCGATACCGCCACGACCCGGTCGGCACTCCGAGCCAAGGAAACTTCCTTCCCGATCCGCGAGGATCTTTCCTCCACGGGCAACGGCTTCCCGTGCAGGATTTCCGCCTCACGAATCTCCCGCGAGGCAAAGATGGCCTCTGCATCGTAGACGACGCGTGCCCGTCCCAGGAAGCCGTTGCCCTGGGCAACCTCCAGGAAAGAAGCCATGTTATGAGGCCGGGAGATCCAGACGCAGTCGTAATCGCCGCCCCGGGCCTCCAAGTGGGCCTTTAGGCCGGAGGCATCCCTGCCGCGGAGCACCTCCACCTCCCGCGGCACGCTCCAGTAGATCTCTTCCCACTCCTCGGAGCTCCCAAACATCGGGAAGAGCGTCACCTGCGCCCCCCAAGCTGCCAGTTCCCGCACGATGGCATTCGCCCGGGGAAATCCCGACCCCAGCTCCAGCCGGGGGACCCGATCGTCGATGTAGAGCAGGCGGATCTTCGGGCAGGGGAACGCCAGGGAAGGACGGGAGCCCGGCCGATGGGGCTGCCGGTCGCGAAGAAAGAGCTTATGACGCTCGACAAGGGACATCCTGTGCCGCTCCGCCCATTCCCAGTCCTCGTCCGACGCGGATGACCCGTGCAGCCAATGGAGCACGATCGCGTCCGGTT
>JAQUAR010000005.1:0-772 GCA_028687155.1 Methylacidiphilaceae bacterium
AAGAGCAGGGTGACTCGCGTTCCCTTGCCGATCTGGCTGCTCACGGTAACCTCGCCTTCGTTGTGGGTAACGTATCGCTGGACGATCGCCAGGCCCAAGCCCGATCCTTCCGGACGCGTCGTGAAAAAGGGCTCGGTCACCCGACGGAGATTCTCCTCGGAAATCCCCTCGCCGTCGTCTTCGATCTCGAGGGAGAGACGGCCGTCCGGTTGGACTCCCGTGCTCAGGCGGATGCGTCCGCCCGGGCCGACGGCCGCGAGCGCATTGGCCAGAAGTTCGATCAGGACTTGTTCCATCTGGGCAGGATCGAACCGGGCCGGAGCAAGATCGGGGTGCAAGCAGAGATCGATCGTGACATCCTTGCCTTCTCCTTTGGCCAGGGAGGGTGCGATGGCCTCGGCGAGCCCATTGAGGCTGCCCAGAATCGGCCTCGGGGTGAGGGGCTTGGCGAAGGTCAAAAGCTGGCCGATGCGGCGGTTGAGGCGGTCCGTTTCGGAGATGATTTCCCGGAGGGTATCCCCCGTAGAGCCGGCAGCGCCGGGCTGGAGGAGCGGGACCTGCGCCAGCGCACGGATGCTCGCCAGTGGGTTGCGAATCCCATGGGCCACGGCGGCCGCGGTGGCCCCGATGGTCGCCATCCGCTCCGTCCGTACGATCTTCTCCTGCGAGGCTTGGAGCTCGCTTGCCATCTGGTGGAAGGCTAGGGCGAGCTCCCGAAGATCTCCCGAGGGTGGGATTTCCGGAAGGCCCTTGGGCTCCCCGCGGCCGATGC
>JAQUAR010000005.1:782-16673 GCA_028687155.1 Methylacidiphilaceae bacterium
GACCAGGTTGGGCAAAGGCCGGCCCATCCCTTGGGAGAGCCAGAGCGAGACGAGGGCGGCCAATCCCAGGCCGGCAAGAAAGCAGAGAGCGATCAAGAACGTGGCGGTCTCCTTGAGGAGACGGGCCTTTTCCCGGGCACGCTCGATCGCTCCCTCGTGGAACCGATGCACGAGCGCTCGTACCGATTGACGGAACGGGCCATCCAGGAAGGCCTCCAGGGAGTCGACCCCAGAAAACGAAGCGGAACCTTCCGCCCGGCTCGGCCGCTCAAGGAGCTCCCGGCCCATTTTTTCAAGCGCAAGCGTGTTTTGCTCCACGGAGGCGAGGCTCTCCTTTTCCGCTTCGCCCCGCGGCAAGGACCGGCAGCGGATCAGGAGTTCGCGTGCTTGGCGGGCGAAATCGGAAAACTGGGCACGGGCCTTTGGATCCTTCCCTCCGAGAGCGTCCGAGACTTCCGCGACCTCCCGCTGGGCGAAAAGCTCAAGATCGGCGAGCAGCGAGAGCTGTGTCAACTCCTCCCCTACCTGCTCAATCCGCTTCTGTCCGTGGAGCGCCAGCCAGGCGGCTTCGACGGAGAGGGCGGCGACCAAAAGAAAGAGCACGCTGGAGGCGAGACGGATGCGTGTCGCGATTTTCACGAGGCCGGTTCGGCACCGATCGCTCTTCCCTCGGCAGCCCGAAGGCGCGGTCGGTCAAAACTGGAGGCGGACCCCACCCCAGACACCGAAGGGCGATCCCGGCGTCACGAACGGGACGATGGTTCCTCCGTGGGGAGCTCCGGTAAAGACATTTTGGCTGATGAGCCCCGCACTCGCGTATTGCTCATCATAGAGATTGGTCGCAAAGGCGAAGATCTGGCAGTGCTTGTTGATCGTATAATAGGTTTGCAGGTTGAGCACGGCGAAGCCGGTCAGCATGGGATAGACATTGGCCCAGTCCCCGTAGAGCACCCGGCTCGAATAGTACTGGAAGTCCATCGAAACCTGCCACTGCGGAAGGAGCTGATAGGTGATCCCCGCCTTTACCATCATCTCGGGCAGGTTGGGTTGCCGGTCTCCCGGCTGGACGGGCACTGCCGCGCTCACGGCGTTTTGCAGGACGAGCGGGCTTTGAAAGGTTGCTTCGAGGAAGGACCAGTTCGCGAACCAGGTGAGCTTCTTGTAGCTGCCCTGGAGGGTGACCTCGACGCCCTGATTTTGCTCCTCGCCGATGTTCTGGAAAAACCCGGCGCTCGAATGGCCGGTCTGCTCGAACATAATATTATTGGAGATGCCGGTCCGATAAAAGGAAAAGGCCCAGTCTATGCTCCCCGGAGTGAGCTTGCCGCGGAAGCCGCTCTCAAAGGTCTGGGCCAGGACCGGGGAGAGGGATGGGTCTCCGAGCTGTGCGACCGGCAGGATCACCGGAATCGCTGGATTGGCTCCGGTGATCTCGCCCACCATGGGCGGTCGGAAGCTCTCGCTGTAGTTAAAGAAGAAGGTCAGATCCTTGAGCGTGGGATCGGAAACTCCGAAGGCGGCGAGCGGTTGGAGGGTAAAGCCCGCGGCGGGGGTGACCTGCTGAAAGCGCTCGGCCGCCGCCAGGGAAACCGTATCGCCGCTATTCTCGTCGACCCCGGTGCCCCCGATCACCATCTGCGCGTAGTTGTCCCTTAGGGCACCCGTTAGGTGGAACCAGGGCGTGGGCGAAAAGGTGTCGGTTAGGTAGAGGCCGACGTAATCGCTGAAGGTCGGCACGGAAAACTGATCTTGGAAGGGGTAGCCCGGAATCGTGATGTTGTTGTAATTGGCTCCCATCGCCGCCGGGTAGAAGCCCGAGCCGAAAAAACATTGCGCCCAATCGAAGCTCGCTCCGGCCACCGCATAGTTTTCCATGCCGGCGAAGCTCTTCTCCCACTGGAGCTGGAGCCGGGCTCCCGCGCCCGTCTGGGCGATCGAGCCAAAATCCCACTCTCCCGCGGGGATGGGCATCCCGTTTGCATTCAATGCCTGACCAGCCAGAGGATAGTTGAAGCCCAAGAACTGATTGACGTTGTTGGCGATATTGCCATTGCTGAAGTTGTAGTTCGACTCGCGGAAGTAGGCGTTGCCCCCCAAGGTGAGCTCATCGTTGAGCTTTTGCGAGGCGAGCAGGTTGACCATGTTGAGATTATCATATTGGGGATTCGGCCCGGTATAGATCATCGAGTTCCCGCCGGTGGCGATCATGTCGAGGGGAGTGGGCCCCAGGATGTTCAGCAGGTTGTCGGCCCCGATGTATTCCAGATGCACGTCGGTCACTTCCGTATGGTAGCCGACCTTGGCGAAGAGCTGCTTGACGTAGCTCGAGCTCTGCTGGCGCCAGCCGTCCTGGCTCATCCAGTTGCCGCTCAAGAACCAGTCCCAGTGTCCCTTGTAGCCTCCGTGCTGGAACTCCAGGTCGTTGGTACCCCAGACCCCCGCGTAGTCCTGAAGCATCGAGCCCGGGCTGGTCCTGCCGTTCTTGGTCTGCATCACGAGGGCTCCCCCCAGGGTGTTCTGGCCGTAGATCGGGTTCGAGCCCGGGACCATCTCCATGTTCTGGATGGCGAGCTGCGGAACGTAGTCCCAGAGCAGGTTGTTGGTGAACGGCTCATTGACCCGGACGCCATCCAGGAAGACGGAGATCCCCACGGGAGTTCCGGGAACGGGGGAGGCGGCGAAGCCCCGGTAGTTGATGTTGGGGAGGAATGGGTTCCCGTTCATGTTGACCTCGTTGACGCTTGCCATGTTGCGCTCCATGAACTCGGGTAAGCTAAACTCTTCCTGCTGCAGCCAAGTCTTCCCTTGCTGGATCTGATAATCGCCCGGCAGGTTTTGCAGCGGCTGTCCCATTCCCGGCAGCGGCGTGACGGCGACCACCTCGACCTCGGGCATTTGGGACATCGCCTTTTCGAGATCAGATTGGCTTTTGGCCGGTTGCCTTGGTTGTTCGAGGGCGCTGCGGAGCTTGCGATCGCTTGGGGCGTCTTCTCCCGGCGTCGCTGTTTCGCCGGATGGGCCGGACGAGTCCGCGGGCGGCTCGCTCGGCGGACCGGCGTGTCCTTGCGGGGGGACGAGGAAGAAGAGGACGACAAGAGCCGCGCGCAGGGGGCGCAGGGGTTTTGTCCGCAGCATGGTGAGGAGGGACCAGCAGAATCTGTGCCGATCGCCTCGTTTCGTACTCTGCCACTGGTCCATCCAGTCTTCTCTTGTATCGCGGGAGCGGCGGAAGAGGAGTGCTCGTACCATGAACTGGGTCAAACTACGCACGCTTTGGGAAAATTTCGCGCACAAGAGAGCGGAGGAGACCCCTTTCCACAAGTCGACGGCTCGATCTGCCCGGGAGGGAAAGGCAAGGGGGATGCGCGTCGACCCGAGATCGTCCCACAGGAATGCTATGGACAAGCAACAGGAACCAGGAACGGTGCGAGTGACGATGAGTTTTGGGGAGCTGGCCCGAGGAGCGCGGGAGGTCGTCTCGGAAGCGGTCAAGGGCTTCTCGCGCGGGATTGGGAAGGAAGGAGGGCGACGGCAGGGAAGCGGGGCGCAAATCGAGCAGGCCAAGACGGAGGCCCTACGCCGCGCTCGGCGGAGGGAAGCAAAGGCGGCGGAAGGGGGAGAAAAGGGCGATGCTTCCTCCTCGTCCGAACGGCTGCGGGAGTGGCGTCGGGAGTTTTTCCGTCATGCCCGCCGCTTCGGATGGGCCTCGGAGCTTCTTCAGTCGGAGGAATGGCGGAAGGCGGGCCGGGCACTGGCCGAGGAGCGGCTGCGGGACTCGGCGATCCACCTTGCGCAAGCAGGATTGCGGGTAGGATCGCAGGGGTTGGGAAGCGTGATCGGAGGGATGCTCGGAGCCGAGACGGGCCCCGGGGCGGCCGTGGCGGCCTGGGCGGGAAGCACCTTTGTCGGTGCGCTCGGGGCGCGAGCCGCCGGCGCTTTGAGCGTTCACCTCTCCCCGGAAGGCCGAAAGTCCTTGGGACGGGGCAAAGAGAGAGTGGGCTAGAGCACTCTCTTAAAGGCCGACGCCGAAAGCGGGGGTAGCGTCAGGTTGAGAGAGTGGGGCTTTCCCTGCCACGGAAGCCAGTCGGCCTCGAGGCCACCCAGGTTCCCCATCCCGCTGCCCCCGAACTCGCGCGCGTCGCTGTTGGCAATCTCCCGCCAATATCCGGCGAAGGGAGCGCCCACCCGGTAGCCGATTCGGGCAACCGGGGTGAGGTTGAAGACACAGAGAATCTGCTCCCGCCCGTCCTTCGACTTGCGGAGGAAGCTGATCACGCTGCTTTCTGCGTCGCTGAAATCGATCCACGAAAAGCCGTGGCCGGTGAAGTTGTCCTCGTGCAGGGCTCGCTCTTGAGCGTAGAGGTGGTTGAGGGAACGGACCCACTGGAGCAGCTGGTGATGCAGCCCCTCGGCAGCCAGATGCCAGTCGAGGCTGACCTCGTGGTACCACTCATTCCACTGCCCGAACTCTCCTCCCATGAAGAGCAGCTTCTGGCCGACGAAGAAAAACATGTAGCCGAAGAGCGCTCGCAGGTTGGCGAACTTCTGCCAGTCGTCTCCCGGCATCTTGGCGATCAGCGAGCCCTTCCCGTGGACGACCTCGTCGTGGGAGAGGGGAAGGATGAAGTTTTCATGCCAGGCGTACCAGGCGCTGAAGGTGAGGCAGTGCTGGTGGTACTTCCGGTAGATCGGATCGCGGGAGAAGTAGTCGAGCGTGTCATGCATCCACCCCATGTTCCACTTGAAGCCGAAGCCCAAGCCTCCCATGTAGACCGGGCGGCTCACCATCGGATAGGAGGTCGATTCCTCGGCGATGATCTGGATGCCGGAAAATTCCCCGTAGAGCTGCTCGTTCAAGGTGCGGAGAAAGCGGATCGCCTCGAGATTTTCGTTTCCCCCGTACTGGTTGGGGATCCACTCCCCGTTTCGGCGGGAGTAGTCGAGGTAGAGCATCGAGGCGACGGCATCGATCCGGAACCCATCCACGTGGTACTTCTCGAACCAGAAACGGGCACTGCTCAGCAGGAAGGCCCGGACCTCGTTGCGGCCGTAATTGAAGATGTAGCTCCCCCAGTCGGGATGAAACCCCTGGCGCGGGTCGGCATGCTCGTAGAGGTGGGTGCCGTCGAAGAGCCCTAAGCCGTGACCATCGGTCGCGAAGTGGGAGGGGACCCAGTCGAGGATCACCCCGATCCCCTGCTGGTGGAGATATTCGACGAAGTACATGAAATCCTGGGGGGTGCCGAAGCGGCTGGTCGGCGCGAAGTAGCCGATCGTCTGGTAGCCCCAGGAGCCCGAAAACGGATGCTCCATGATGGGTAGGAGCTCCACATGGGTAAAGCCCATGGCTTTCACATGGGCGGCCAGTTGCGGGGCGATCTCCCGGTAAGTGAGGGGCCGATGTCCCTCCTCGGGGACCCGTCGCCATGAGCCTAAGTGCAGCTCGTAGATCGACCAGGGAGCGTTGAGCGCGTTTCTTTCGTGCCGGGTCGCCATCCATTCGCGATCGCTCCACTCATAGGAAAGATCCCAGAGCACCGATGCGCTCCGGGGAGGAACCTCCCAGAGGAAGGCGTAGGGATCGCTCTTCACGGCGGTATGGCCATGCTCCTTCGAGCGGATGCAGTACTTATAGAGAGAGCCGCTCTCGAGCCCGGGGACGAACGCTTCCCATACGCCGGTCTCGTCCTCGCGGAGAGCCATCGGGGTCGCATCCGGATTCCACTCGTTGAAATCTCCCACCAAGGAGACTTCCTCGGCGTTGGGCGCCCAGACCGAAAAGTAGGCGCCCTTTTGTCCCTTCCAGGAGAGCAGATGGCCGCCGAGCTTGTCATAAAGCCGGAAATGCTCGCCTTGGCGGAAAAGATACCGATCGGTCTCGCCCCAAACCTCGGGAAGCTCTTTGGGACGCGCTGCGGCCTTTGCGGCGCGCCGCTCTTCGGTCGTATCAGTCAGCCTTTCCGTGTCTGCTTGGCTCATGACTGCCCATTCTCCTCCGATTGCTTGCTGCTTTCCAGGAGTTCTTCGATGCCGCGCAGGGGAATTTGCATCCACGCCGGTCGATTGTTTCGCTCGTAGCCCACTTCGTAGACCGCCTTCTCCAGGACGAAGAAGTCGAGGAGTGTCCCGCGCTCCGCCGGTGCGGTCGGCAGGAAGGGCGCCTTGCCTGCGGCCGCGAAATAGCCTTCGAGGAACCGCCGGGTCGCGCGGCGCCGCCAGTCGTCGGCGACGGCAAGCCGCCGGCTTCGCTCCTCCCCCTCATCCCCATGCAGGAAGATGGGCGCGAGCGCGGCGTAGTGAAACGAGCGGACCATTCCTGCCACGTCGCGGAGCGCGAGGGTCTTGCGCCGCCTTTCGGCCAGCGAGCGCTCGGGCTCTCCCTCGAAGTCGATCAGCACGAAATCGTCTTCGGTGGCCAGAATTTGTCCGAGATGGTAATCGCCGTGGATCCGGATCTTCACGAGGTCGGCCGGCAAGCAGAGGATCGCGCGCAAGCGGGCTTCGATTCGCGGGAAGAGCTTCGCCAGGCGCTCCTCTTCGACACTGAGCGGGACTTCCGGGGGGCCCTCCGGCATTCCGAAGGATTGTCGGAGCAGGCCACAGGCTTCTTCGAAGAGGAGGGGAATCTCTTCTCCTCTCAACGGCTCCGGCCGAAAAGCCGGGTCGTCCGGTGGGCCTGCCATTGCCAGATGGAATTCCGCGGTTCGCTGCCCCAGAAGCTCCCAGTTCGGCTGCAGAATGCGATTACCGGGAAGAGGGCCTTGGACTCCGGATGTCGTCCCTGCGCACGGGGTCAGAAGCCCATTGATTCTGGTCAGGGCGAGTTCCCAGGCGTCGGAGTGGTGGGGAACCGCCTCGGTCAAAAGCCCGAGCAGGACGGGAGGGCCGTTCTGCGGCTCGTAGTCGAGCCGCCCGCCGTAGTGAGGCACATGGGGCCAGCGAAGAACGCCCGACAGTCGCTCGTGCATCTCGACATCAGGGTTGGGACCTCCTTCGAGCTTCCGGTAGAGCTTGAAAAAGAGATGGTTTCCGAAAAGGAGCGAGCTATTGCTCTGCTCGCGACCGAGAAGGCGGGACTCCTCCGGCAGTTCAGCCGATCCGCCCCGCTCCGTCAGAAGAGGCCCTCTCCGTCCGCGCAAAATCCCTTGCGGTCCCAGCAGCTCCTGCTCTTCAGCCAGCAGATGGAGCAGGGCGAGGCCGAAAAGCGGATCCCCGGTTGCCTCCCAGAGATTGAGCGGCGAGGAAGAGGAGAGGGGGCCGATCCGGTCTCCCTCCGCCACGCCCGACGGCTGGGCACCCTCGGCCAACCGGATGGGTAGGGAGAAGAGCGCGGTCTCTCCGGCAGCAAAGCGGACCTGGAGGAGCAGGAGGCGCAGCCTCGCTTCGCGGGAGCCGAGGCGGAAGGCATCCGCTACCCAGACCTCCTCAATGCCCCGTGCCTTTCCGGCAAACCAGCGGCGGCGCAGCAGAAAAGGAGGAAAGAGCTTTTCTGCGAGCCGTCGTCCTTCGGAGGAAAACCAGAATCGTTCGGCCAGCGGATCGGAGTCAGAGCGCACCCTTCTATCCTTACCAAAGGGAAACCCTCCTGGCTAATCCGGCGCGTATTGGGTCACCCAAAAAAGGTGGGCAGGAGAGACGCCGGGATCCAGGCGGACGTAGTTACTCCCCTCATGCCAAGTATAGCTCGTGTCGGCGAGCAGATCGTTGACTTGAAAGGGCTTTCTGGGGTCGATGCCAAACTCCTCTGCCGGGAAGCGTACCCACCCCGACTCGGGTTGGGCAGCCATGTTGACCACGACCAACATCACATCACCGCAGTCGGAACTCGCCTTGGCATAGGCGAGAAGCCGTGGGTTGTCGGTCTCGCAAAATCGGAGGTTGTTGGTTTCCTGGAGCGCGCGGTGGGTTCTGCGGATGTGGTTGACCCGAGCGATCTCGGCCTTGATGTTTCCGGGCGCGTTCCAGTCCCAGTGGCGGAGCTGGTACTTTTCCGAGTCGAGATACTCCTCCTTGCCGGGCACCAGAGCCTCCCGGACGCAGAGCTCGAAGGCCGGGCCGTAGATGCCGTAGTTCGAGGAGAGGGTTGCGGCCAGGATGAGCCGCTGCAGGAAAGGAGCGCGCGCGCCCTGCTGGAGGTAGACTGGGAGGATATCGGGGGTGTTCGGCCAAAAGTTCGGCCGGAAGAACTCCCGGATGGGCGGAGAGGTCAGCTCCGTCAGATATTCCCGCAGCTCCGAAGGCGTCGCACGCCACGTAAAGTAGGTGTATCCCTGCGAGAAGCCGCACTTGGCCAGATGGTAGAGAATCTTGGGGCGGGTAAAGGCTTCCGCGAGAAGAATCACGTCGGGATAGGCCGTCTTGAGATCGGCGATCAGCCACTCCCAGAATGCCATCGGCTTGGTATGCGGGTTATCCACCCGGAAGATCCTTACGCCGCGCTCGATCCAAAAGACGAAGATGCTCCGGAGCTCTTCCCACAACGATCGCCACTCCGCACATTCAAAGTCGAAGGGGATGATGTCCTGGTACTTCTTGGGCGGATTCTCGGCGTACTGGACGGTCCCATCCGGCCGCCAGCGGAACCATTCGGGATGTTCTTGGACATAGGGATGGTCGGGGCTGCACTGAAGGGCGATGTCCAGGGCAACGTCCAGGCCGTACTCCTTGGCCCGCGCCTGCAGGCGGTGGAAGTCTTCCCATCCCCCGAGCTCGGGATGGATGGATTTGTGTCCGCCTTCCCTCGAGCCGATCGCCCAGGGGCTCCCCACGTCATCGGGTCCGGAGACGGTCGCGTTGTTTTTTCCTTTCCGATGGAGGCGGCCGATCGGATGGATCGGGGGGAGATAGAGGACGTCGAAGCCGAGGGCGGCGATCTCCGGAAGCAGCCGCTCGCAATCCGCAAAGGTTCCGTGCCGCCCGGGTTCGGCCGCCCACGAGCGGGGGAAGAGCTCATACCAAGAGCTGAAGAGGGCCTTAGGAGGATCGACGAGGATCTTTCGCGCGGCGGGCGCCTCGGAAGCCAGGCTTCGGTCAGGAAAGCGGCGAGCGAGTTCGGCGAGCGCGGGATTCCGAGCCACGAGCCCCCGCTCTTCGATCGGCAGGGAGCGGTTGCGCAGAAGCGCGGCCCATTCCTGGAGCCGCTTCGCCTCCGGCTTCGTCGCCCGAAGCGCCGCCGCGTCGAGCAGGTCAGCACCGAAGGAAAGTTCGACGCTGATCTCTTCTCCGCCGTCGGCCTTTTTATGGAAGCCTTCGAGCCAGGTCATAAAATGATCCACCCAGGCGGCGACCTGGCATTCATAGAAGCCGAGCTTTTCTAAGAGGAACTCCGCTTGCCATTCGTCGTTGCCGAGCTCGCGCATCGGCAGCTCGCGCCACTCGGGCTCCGCCTGATGGCGATAGCGGAGTCGAACCTCGATGCGATCGTGGCCATCGCAAAAGACATGAGCCTGTAGGCGAAGCGTTTCGCCGAAAGCCCGCTTTACCGGGAACCGGGCGTCTTCGCTTTCCGGAAGAATGCGGTCGATTACCACCCGCCGTCTCCCATCGGTGGGCCAAGAACGAGTTTCCATGGGTGTAGGGGAAAAGTGGGTCTTTCTAGGACTCAGAACAGACCCCTATTGAGAGGAGGGAAAAAAGAACCGGGCAAGCAGAAAAACGTTGAGTCCGACGACCAGGAAGCTGATGAGCCATCCGGCGATACCCGTCCAGAGCGAATTGCGCAGCGGCCCCATCCAGCGGCTGCTTTGTGTAAAGAGGAGGAGGGGGATCAGGGCGAAGGCGATGCCGAAGCTCAAGACCACTTGCGAGGCCACGAGAAGATGCGTCATGTCGACCCCCAAGGAAATGGCCAGGATCGCCGGCAGCATCGTGATCAGACGTCGAACCCAGATGGGAATAGCAAAGCCGACGAATCCCTCCATGATCACTTGCCCCGCAAGGGTCCCCACGGCTGACGAGGAGAGACAAGGCGAAGGCCGCCGCGGCGAGCGGACCCAGGAGGGGCCAGAGGGCGTGATAGGCTTGGGTGATGCTGATCCCCTCGCCTGGAGCAGATCCGGAAAAAGCCGCAGCCGACATGACCAGCATGGCCAGGTTGATCATGCCCGCGATCGTCATCGCCAGGGAGACGTCGATCTGCGAAAGGCGGATCAGCTTCCGTTTTTCCTCGATCCGTTGGGCCGGAATGCGGCGCTGGGTGAGGGCCGAATGGAGATAGATCGCATGTGGCATCACGGTAGCTCCCATGATGCCCGCGGCCAAGTAGGCTCCGTCGGCGCCGGGAAGGCTGGGAAGGAGAAGGCCGTGGAGGGTTGCCGAGGGCGAGGGATGGATCCAGAAGAGCTCGAAGGCATAGCAGAGCGCGATAAACCCAACGAAGACCGTCAACAGGACCTCCAGGTAGCGAAAGCCGCGCGGCCGCAGCCCGAGGATCAGGAAGGAGAGCACGCCGGTCAGGAGGGCGCCGACTCCCAGCGGAATGCCGAAGAGCAGCTGGAAGCCAAGGGAGGCTCCCAGGAACTCCGCCAGATCGGTGGCGATCGCCATCAGCTCGGCCTGCAGCCAGTAGCCGAAACGGAAAAGAGGATGAGGGAGGATATCGCGGATGCATTCGGGGAGATTTTTCCCCGTGACGATGCCAAGCTTGGCGGAGAGACCTTGCACAAACATGGCGATGAGGTTCGACCAGAGCACCACCCAGAGGAGCTGGTAGCCGTGCCGCGTTCCACTCTCGATGTTCGTTGCGTAATTGCCCGGGTCGATATAGGCGATTGCCGCGATAAAGGCGGGCCCCAGGAAAGGAACATATCGGCCGACTCTCCCGGTCGAGCCGCTGGCGAGCACCGCTCCGGCTCCCTCCCTTACCCAGGCATCCCATCCACCCGCGGGCGGCGGCTCAATCGGCTTTGGACTCCACAGCGTTCCTCCCGGGCGACGGGATGGATCATTGCTCATGGGCCACGGGTCGTCCGGCTCCTTCTCTCTTTTTCGGCGGTGCGGAGGAAGGGTGCGGGGCGACATCGACCAAGAGATGAGCGGCAAGAAGGGCTGGGACGAGGAAGCGGCTCCCGGCGGCCAGAAGCGAGATTCCATCGGGGTGGGTGCCGGCGACTTCGATCGTCCTGCCAGGAAGGAGATCGAGCCTCTCTACTAAGTTGAGCGCGTCCTGATCCTGCAGGGTCACCCGGCGAATGGTTCCCCGGCTCCCCTTGGGGAGGAGGGCAAGCGTCCTTAGATGCTGGTCTTCCTCCAAGGCCAACTCCCGTGTGGGGATCGGATCCCCATGTGGATCCCGATCGGGATCGGCGAGCAGCTCGGCTACCTTTTGTTCGAAGCGCTCGCTGATCACATGCTCCAGCGCTTCGGCCTCCTCATGGACCTCGTCCCAGCGATAGCCGAGCGTCTGGGAAAGAAAGGCTTCCAGGAGGCGATGATGCCGCACGATCTCCACCGCGATCCGCCGTCCCGTTTCGGTCAAATGGACCGCCCGGTAGGGGGCTCGTTCCACCAGACCCTCTTCGGCGAGTCTCTTGAGCATTCCCGTCACCGAGGCCGGCCGGACCCCGATGCGTTCCGCCAAGAGCTGAGTGGTGGCGCCTCGCGCCGTGTCGTTCAAAAGAAAGATCTGCTTCAGATAGTCCTGCTGTGAGGAACTCAGGCTTGCCGAACCTTTGTGAGGCCCGTCTCCCTCTACGGCATCATTCATCCTTGAAAAAAAGTTAGCCGATCCTAATCGAGCTCGTCAATGGAAAGAACTCCTGCCGACTTCGGCCAAAGCGTCTCAAGCATAGGAGGAGAACTCCGAGATCGACAGCACGAGCGTTTCCGGCTGAGGGTGGGCGACGGCCAGTGCGCAAAAGGAGCCGTCCTCCCGAAGCCAGCTCTTTACGCTCCATCTGGCACCGCCCGCCTCCGGAGGATCGACGGTTTCCCAGCAGGATCCTTGGCGCCGGGCGAAGCGGAAGGAGCGGGGGGAGCGGTAGAGACCCATGCCGCAGCCCTTGAGGAAGGCTTCCTTTTTTGTCCAAGTCCGAAGAAACGCCGTCGTCTGCTCCTCCGGCGGCGAGGAGGCGACAGCCCATGCTTCTTCGGGCAAAAGAAAACGCCAGGCAAGCCGAAGAGGATCTTTGCGCGGGAGCCGGGCCTCGAGGTCGATCCCGACTGGGAAACACGCCACCGCGGCGACCCACCGGTCGTCCGAATGAGACAGGTTGAACCAGAGGCCGGACGAGTCGGGAAGCAGCGGCTTGCCCCAAGGGTTCTTCTGGAGGGGAACCTCTTCGGGGCGGACACCGATGTAGCCGGCGAGAAGAGTGCGCAAAACGGTTTCGCTGCGCAGAGCGTGGGGCTGGCCCGGAGGCCGCGCGGTTTCCTCTCCGCCCCCAGGAAGCAGCGGAAGCCGTGAAGCGAAGAGATGAACGGCGGAGGGGCCGGGGAGGGGTAGAGCCATGAAAATGGATCGACCTATCGTCCGGGGATCGCTTGCGGGCAAGCTCTTTTGCCGGATTCTCTTGAAACGCCTTCCCCTGCATGGGATCTTACCGATGCCCCCGGCCGGGAGACCGCGGGGAGGCCAGCCCGGTGCTCGAACGAATCTTTGCGTTTTCCCTTCGGCACAGAGCCGGAGTCCTGTTGGCCGTCGTCGCCCTGGTCGGCTTTGGGATCTGGGCCGCCCTCCATCTGCCGATCGATGCGGTGCCCGACATCTCCACGGTCCAGGTCCAGGTCAACACCGCCGTCCCTTCTCTGGCCCCGGAGGAGATCGAAAAGCTCGTCACCATGCCGATGGAAAGGGAGCTGACGGCAGTGCCGAACCTCGAGGAGATGCGCTCGATCAGCAAGTTCGGCCTTTCTCAGGTTACGCTGATCTTTCGGGACGGCACCGATGTCTACCGGAGCCGGCAGCTGGTCAGCGAGCGGCTGCTTCGCGCTGTCGATCAGATTCCTCCCGGCCTTTCGCCCTCTCTTGCGCCGATTGCGACCGGCCTGGGCGAGATCTTCTTCTACACGCTCGACTACGGCGCGGAAGCCAAGCCAAAGCCCGCCACGCGCTTCGAGCAGCTCCTCGAGCTCAAGCTGCTCCAGGACTTCACAGTGAAGCCGATGCTTCGGATGGTGCCGGGGGTGATCGACGTCAACGTGATCGGAGGCTACGACAAGCAGGTCGTCATCATGCCCTCCCCGGATCGTCTCACCCACTTGGGCATGACGGTTGCCGACCTCGCGGAGATCATCGGGAAGAACGTGGAGAATGTGGGGGGAAGCGTCGTCCAAGCGGCCGGGCAGCAGATCGTCGTGCGTGCCCCGACCCGGGTCGAGACGCTCTCGGACATCGAACGGCTCCCCCTCAAGTATCGGGCCGGTCCCTATCCCGTTCTTGTCCGGGACGTGGCGCGAGTCGCCGTCGGAGCAAGGATTCGGACGGGAGCGGCTACGGCTAACGGTGACGAGACCGTCTTGGGAACCGTGCTGATGCTCGTGGGCCAGAACAGCCGCATCGTCGCGCAGCGCGTTGCCGAAAAGATCCGCGAAATCCAGCGCCGGCTTCCCGACGGCGTGGAGATTCATTCCGTCTACAATCGAGCCAAGGTGGTGGAGCGGACCATTCACACCGTTCGAAACAACCTGGCCGAAGGGGCGCTGCTCGTGGCAGCCATCCTCTTTCTCCTCTTGGGAAGCGGGAAAGCGGCCGCCGGGGTCGCGTCGATCATCCCGCTCGCCTTCCTCGTCGCCCTCTGCGGCATGGTCGTCGGCGGGATTTCCGGAAACTTGATGAGCCTGGGCGCCATCGACTTCGGACTGGTAGTCGAGGGTTCGGTCGTGGTCGTGGAGAACGGCATGCGGCGACTAGCCGAGCAGAGCCGCCTGCTGGGGCGGAGCCTGTCGGATGGGGAGCGGCGGAGCCTGCTCCTGTCTTCGTGCCGGGAAGTGGGCTCTTCCGTCTTCTTCGGTGTCGTGATCATCACCCTGGTCTACGTGCCGATCTTCGCGCTGACCGGGGTCGCCGGGAAGACCTTCCGCCCCATGGCGACCACGGTCATTTTTGCCTTGGTCGGCTCGCTGCTCCTGAGC
Source organism: Methylacidiphilaceae bacterium (assembly GCA_028687155.1). GTDB lineage: Bacteria > Verrucomicrobiota > Verrucomicrobiia > Methylacidiphilales > Methylacidiphilaceae > Methylacidimicrobium. Next base: position 14,853 of record JAQUAR010000005.1, read on the forward strand.
TTTACCTTCATGCCCGCGCTCGCTTCCTTGCTCTTTTCCGGAACCGTGCGGGAAAAGGAGAGCTGGCTCGTTCGCCTCGCGAAGTGGATCTACCGTCCGATTCTCGAAGGAGCCATCCGCATCGGCCCGCTTGTGGTCCTGGTCGCCCTCGGGGTTTTTGCCTCCGCTCTCTGGCTCTTTCGGACGATGGGGGCGGACTTCATGCCGACCCTCGATGAAGGAGCCTATGCGATCAATATCTACCGAGCCAACAGCGTCGGTCTCGAGGCGTCCGTGGGAATGGAGGAAAACACCGAAGCGGTCGTGCGGCGGAAGATCCCGGAGGTGACCCATGTCTTCGGGCGGACCGGAGTATCCGACATCGCCACCGATCCGGCGAGCCCGAATGAGGCGGATCTCTACGTCTTTTTCCGTCCGCGCCCCCAATGGCGAAAAGAACACGGAAAGCCGATCCGGAAGGAGACCCTCGAAAACGAAATCGGCAAAGCGATCCAGCTCCGGGTGCCTGGCCAGATGTTGATCTTCTCCCAACCGATCGAGAACCGCTTCAACGAGATGCTCCAGGGGGTACGCTCCGATGTCGCGATCAAGATCTTTGGCGAGGACTACGACCAGATCGAGAAGCTGGCCCGTCAGGTTCGGCGGATCGTTGGCTCGATCCGTGGGGTGAACAACATCGTTCTCGAATCCTCCGGCCGAGCGCCATCCTTGGAGTTTGTGCCCGACCGGGAGGCGATGGCCCGCTACAACGTCCAAGCGGCCGAAATCAACGACGCAATCGCGATTGGGCTCGGAGGCAAGCAGGTCGGGCTGCTCGTCGACGGGGTCCGCTGGTATCCCATCGTGGTTCGCTTCTCCGATCCAAACCGGGCGGAGCCCCTGAGGGCACTCCAGCTTCCGGTCCGCTCAGAGGCGGGCGGACTGATCCCGCTGCGGCAGGTCGTCTCCGCCCGGATGGTCGACCGCGTCCGCGCCTTCTTTCGAGAAAACGGGGTGCGGCGGCTGGCTGTCCTCGTCAACCTGGAGGATCGCGATATCGACTCCTTTGTGAACGAGGCCCGAGCTCGGATTGCGCGCGAAGTCGTCTTCCCTAAAGGATACTTTGTGGAATTCGGCGGGCAGTACCGGAATCTCCAGGAAGCGCGGGCACGCCTAACCATCGTGGTGCCGATCGCCCTTTTCCTGATCTTTCTGCTCCTCTATCTCCATTCCCGCAGCCTTTGGCAGAGCCTCCTTCTTTTTCTGAGCGTGCCGCTCGCGGTGACCGGAGGAATCTTCTCTCTCTGGGCGAGCGGCATTCCCTTCAGCATTTCGGCCGCCGTCGGCTTTCTCGCCCTATCGGGGATCGCCGTCCTCGGAGCGCTCGTGCTGGTCTCCTTCTTCAACCGGCTCCTCGCTCAGGGGCTTCCCCTGGACGAAGCCATTCGGAGCGGCTGTCTCACCCGGCTGCGTCCGATTTTGACGACCGCTCTGGTGGCCAGCCTCGGCTTTCTGCCGATGGCGGTAGCGCAAGGCCCCGGAGCCGAGGTACAGCGGCCGCTGGCCATCGTCGTCATCGGAGGAGTGCTCTCCTCGACGGCTCTCAATCTTCTGCTGGTCCCCATCCTTTTTCGCTGGGGGGTCCATCTCTTTGGATTTCCGCGAAATCCGGGCCGGCCGGATGAGAAGGAAACCGGCGAACCGGCTGTTTTTCGCTAGTGTTCTGAGCGCGAAATAGGTGTACAAAACGATCTTGCTCCGATAATTTGGGTCAATGGCCAGACCTATCCGCATTCTTCCAGCGAGCGATGAGCAGAAACACGAACTCCAAAGCATGATCAA
>JAQUAR010000214.1 GCA_028687155.1 Methylacidiphilaceae bacterium
AGAAGAGCGGTGTTTTCCCATTCTATTGCACCGACTTCTGCTCTGCTCTCCATCAGGAGATGCAGGGCTATGTCCGAGTCTCGGAACCGGGCAGCGGGACGGCGCTGACCTGGGGCACCGGAGAATCCCGTCATGGGGAATAGGGGATCCGGCAGAGAAGGTCGACCGGTACGGGCGGGAATGGCGGTGGCGGGACTCCTGGTCCTGCTTTCTCTCTTTGTCCCCCTCTGGCGCGTTACCCTGACCGCCCCGCAGTATCCGGAGGGTCTTTCACTCGAAGTATGGGCACATACGATCCGGGGCGGCACCCAGTACGATCTGCCGAACATCAACCTCCTCAACCACTACATCGGGATGAAACGCATCATTCCGGAACAGGTTCCCGAGTTCAAGCTCGGCCAGCCTGCCTTGGGCGCTCTCGCTCTTTTTGCCTGGCTCGTTGCGCTTTGGAACCGTCGAAGGGCGGCTTGGGCCTGGGTGGGAACGGCCGTTGCCCTCTGCTTGGCCGTCGCGGTGGATTTCTATCGGTGGGAATACGATTACGGGCACCATTTGGATCCTCATGCGGCGATTCAAATTCCAGGAATGGCTTATCAGCCGCCGCTATTCGGCGCCAAGCATCTGCTCAACTTCGTGGCCACCTCACTGCCGGCCTTGGGGAGCTATCTGATTCTGGCAGCGATTCTGATCGCCGCTTGGTCTGCGATAAGCAAGCGGACGCCCTCCCCAGCCGGTCTATCTAGAGGGTGAACCCCGAAGAGGGTGGCCTCCCAGATAGGAAAAAAAATGCGCTCACCTCGATTTCTCTATTTGACCGCCCTCGTCTCTGCGGCCATTGGCTGGCTCCTGTTCCCCTTTGCCGCGTTAGCGAGGGATTGGATCGTTTCCCCAAAAGCGGGAGACTTTGCTACGCTGCGAGCGGCGTTGAACGCCGCTCAGGCGGGCGACCGGATCCTCATCCGTGCCGGTCTGTACCAGGAAGGCCCCCTACTCGTGAAAAGGCCGATCGTTCTCCAAGGAGAGGGCTGGCCCGTCATCGACGGAGAAAAGCGCGAGGAGATGCTCCGGATCGAGTCCGATGGCGTCCGAGTTTCTGGCATCGTTTTTCAAAATTCCGGCCAGAGCTATTCGATCGATATTGCCGCCGTGAAGCTCCTCAAGGGAAAGAACTGCCAAATCGCGGGAAACCGCTTTCTCGACAACTTCTTTGCCATCTACTGCGCTAGCGCGGTCGACTGCGTGATCGAGGACAACGAGATCCTGGGCCACGCCGTTTCCGAAGGCGGCTCGGGAAACGGCATTCATCTCTGGAGCTGTCAGCGGATGACAATCCGGGGAAACCACGTGCGGGGGCACCGCGACGGCCTCTACTTCGAGTTTGTCACGGACAGCCTCGCCGAAGGGAACCAGTCGATCGGAAACCTACGCTATGGTCTCCATTTCATGTTTTCCAAGAACAATGTCTACCGAAACAATCTCTTTGAGGGGAATGGGGCCGGCGTCGCCGTGATGTTCTCCAAAGAAATCCTCATCGAGGGGAACCTGTTCCGCAACAACTGGGGACCGACCAGCTACGGGCTTCTTCTCAAGTCCATCGACGACTCCGTCATTCGGCATAATCTCTTCGTTCGTGACACGACGGCGATTCGTTTCGACGAAGCCAACCGGAACCGCATTGAAGAAAACGACTTCGTCGCCAATGGCAAAGCCTTTGAGCTCTTTTCGGATTCCTCCGACAACGTGATCGAGGGTAATAACCTGCAAGAGAATGTCTTCGAGGCAACCTCCAATAGCCTGACGGCGGTTCCCGCCCGCTTCTCCCATAACTACTGGAGCTCCTATCGTGGATTTGACCTGAATCGGGACGGCATTGGAGATGTTCCCTACCGGCCCGTTCGCCTCTTTGCCTCGCTCATAGAGACGACTCCCTGCATCTCCCTCCTGATCGGCAGCCTTTTTCAAGAAACCTTGGACTTCGTGGAAGACCTGTTTCCGACGCTCATTCCCGCTATGCTAGTCGATCCTGAGCCTTCTATGACGAGGATTCCATGGTCGAAGTAGCGGATCTCTCCAAGCGCTTCGGGCGGCGGATCGCCCTGGATGCCGTAGCCTTCCACTTAAAGCCGCGCACGATCACCGCCTTGATCGGGCCGAACGGCTCCGGAAAAACGACCATCCTTAAAAGTCTCTGCTCTCTCGTTCGTCCAGACCGCGGCGTGATTCGAATCAACGGCAAGGATCCGAGACGAGATCCGGGAGCCAGACGGCTTCTCGGGTATATGCCCCAAGTCTACGACTTCCCCGAGCACCGCAGCCCGCGCCAGCTCATGGAATGGCTCAAGGAAATCCGGGCGGAACCGACGCCGGAAGTAGGGGAGCTCGTCTCTCTTTTCGGCCTCGCTCCCGAAATGGAGCGCAGCCTGGGTACCCTGTCCTGGGGAACCCGCGCCAAGGTTGCCTGCACTCTTGCTCTAATGTTTTCCAGCCCCGTTCTTCTCCTCGATGAGCCCACGTCGGGAATGGACCCGATCGCCTCGACTCGGCTCAAGGACCGCTTGCGCCAGGAGCGCGAGCGCGGGAAAACCATCCTCCTCTGCTCCCACTCGATGGCCGATGTGGCGGAGGTGGGAGATCGGCTGCTGCTTTTGGAGCGAGGAAACCTCGTCCTCGAGGGAAACCCTCAAGATATCGTGACAAGCGAAAAGACACCGACGTTGGAAAGAGCCATTGCGCAAATCTTGGAAGCGCGCCGCCGTGAGAAGGTTTCTTAACCTTTTTGGCCGTGAACTCCGCGAGGCGCTCGGTCGCCCTTGGATCTGGGGATCGGCCGTAACCTTTGCCGGGGGAACCGCAGGCCTTCTATGGGCCACGGACGATCCCCGGAAGGCGTTGGCGGCGGTCGCCGGACTCTTTCCGTATGTTGTACCCCTCTTGGGAACGCTGGGAGCGGCAATCGAACTGGCGGCGGAAAGAGGATTTTTCGAGTTGGTTTTGGCTCAGCCAATCTCCCGCACGATGGTTTTTCAAGCAAAGTTCCTGGCCTTTTCCTTGGCCTTTAGCTGCGCCCTGCTCCTCGGCCTCCTCCCGCTTTTGATCGCAGTCTGGGGAGTGGTCAGCCCAGTTACCCTTCTTCTGCTTGTCGGCACCGTCACGGCCTTGGCATGGATTTCGATCGGTTCGGGATTTCTCCTCTGCCTGCTTGCGCGCGAGCGGGTCGGGGCGATCGGCGCGGCGCTCGTCCTCTGGCTCTATTTCGCCTTCCTCCACGACTTAGTCATTCTTTGGGCCTGTCAGGCCGTCGCGGGCTCTGCTCCCGATGCCGTTGTTCTCTCGTTAATCCTGATCAATCCGATCGAGGTCGCTCGTCTCGCCGTCGTTCTTCAGCTCGATATTGCCGCCCTCTTGGGCATCACGGGCTCGATTCTCTCCCGCTTCTTCCACGGCGGAGGTTTGGCGATCTGTGGATCCGCTCTTGCCTTTTGGATTATTCTCCCCAATGCCGCAGGAACCTGGATCTTTTCCCGAAAGGATTTTTGACGGAATGAAGTTTCTTCGATTTTGCGGACAGGGGCTTTGGGGTATGGAAAGGAAAACCCCAAATGAACAACGGAAAGAGCAGCAGGTTCGCGCGGCGTTATGACCGCGAGTTCAAAGAGAATGCGGTGGCGCTGGTTCGAGGGGGGCGTTCGATTCCCGAGGTGGCTTGCGATCTGGGCGTTTCCCATTGGTCGCTACACCTGTGGGTCAAGGATGCCCAAGGCGGTCAGGCTTTCAGCGATCCCAAAACCTTGGCGGCCGAATCGCCCGAGCAGCGCGAGCTGCGAAGATTGCGCCAGGAAAACGACTATCTGCGCCGTCAGCGCGACATCTTAAAAAAAGCATTGGGCATCTTGTCGGCCGAGATGCCTGCCAGCGATA
>JAQUAR010000215.1 GCA_028687155.1 Methylacidiphilaceae bacterium
AAACCCTGGCGAGTTCGGAGATCGACATTCGAGCAACCTGCAGGACATGAATGACGTCTCCGACGAAGGAGCTGTCCGTATTGGCGGTGCCTGCTCGCGGGTAGACGATCTGATCTTTTTGGCGTTTCTTCTGCCGCCGGGAGAGGCGCGCATCGGCGGTGGCTGCTCGCGGTTCGATGATCTGAACGATGACGCAATTTGCTGTGGTCATCATGGCACGCTCCCACGCGAACCTGTTTGGAACCCCAAACGTCCCCGCCTCGGGGTACGGAAGAATGTCCTGGGAGATTGCGGCATTCCCTGGGTCTTCATTCTCAACGCAGAGACTACCCGTGTGGTCAGTATTCATGATGGATTGTCTTCAATAGCTCGTCTGTCCCAAGCATGCAGGGCGGAAGGCGTCACCATGGCATTAAACGCCAGACCAACGCCCTTTTGAAGAGTCTGCAGTCGAGATTCGATCGCGCCAAGGTCAAACACCTGCCTCTCCTCAATGGAAGCGTCGATATCGACGATGGCATGCACCCCATTGATTCTCGAGAAACGATCGGCAATTGTGACCCCATTGGATCGAAGATCCATCGGAAAGCCCAGCCGGCCATCCTGAATGAGCGTCCGCGCCAGGACGCTACACTCTTGGGTCCGGATGCGTGTTTCGGAGAACGAGTGAGACGCATGCACGTCCTTCGGCAAGCCGCCCCTGAGTCCCAGGACGCCCGGGACTAGGTAATCCGGCAGCCCTTCTTCCCCGTTGGGAGGCACGACCGCGTCGAGATAGCGCAGCCCGATCCGTTCCGTGAAGGCCAGCTGCACGCATTCGTGCACGATGCCGGCGCATTTCAAGAACTCCTCGACGAAGCTCCCGAACGTTTCGTATTCCGTAGTGTGAAAGGAGATTGCACTTGGCTCGGCGATGAAACTCTTGGTCCTGTCCGGGCTGAAAAACATCAGCCTCTTCACCTGGTAAATCTGGGGAGCGCTGATCTGACCTTTGCCGCCGAGCGGCGGCATCCCAGAAAAGGCGAGAGTGGTCTCCTCCTTGAAGTCTGTATACCCCGCCCTCCGCAGACGATCCTGAATGTCAGCGGCATAGGCCTCCAGCCGCAGGACGGGATTGTGTCGAGCCTGGGTGACCGCGAAATAGACCGGAGCGTTCCTCATCCTTTTGCCCATGCTTTCCTCCCACCTACGCCACATTGCGTACTTTACACACTGCTTTACACGTTGTGAACGTCGATCGGTTGGAATTGTTCGGGCACGAGTTGACTCATACATTTTGACACCGAAGAACCACGGAGGTCATGAAGATGGGTCAATGGGTTGCGGAAGAGGCTCTTGCGCGCAAACGTGAGCGATATGCCCTACGGGCTCTGCGTTCCGAGACTGCACTTGCTAAGTGCCAGGTCCCGGATGATTACGTACTTTCTTTTGAAAGAGCCGCGGATGGGATTGTTGCCATGTTTTGAGGGCCTGAAGCGGAGTTTGATGATTGAGCGATTTTTGAGGGAGGTGTTCGTTGTAGAGTCAGGCGTAGCGGTGGAGCGTGGTTTTCAGGTCGAGGGAGTCTTGGAAGTGATGCGCACGGAGGATCTGCGCCAGTCTTCCGTTGAAGCGCTCGACCATGCCACTAGTGCGAGGCGTTTTCGGCTTGGTCAGGCGGTGCTCGATGCCCAATGCTTGGCAGAGCGCATCAAACTCATGGGCTCCGGTAGCATCCTTGGCTGCTTGGCCGAAGACGCGATCGGTGAACTCCTTGCCGTGATCGGTGAGGATGGTTCGGATTTTCACGGGTGCCGCCTTGGCCAGCGCATGGAGGAAGCTGCGGGCGGCCGCTGGGGTCTTTGCACGCTTAACCGCCAGGAAGACCCAACGAGTCGCTCGGGTCCTTGGCGACGAAGACATAACGGCGAGAAGTCTCGTCGGCCATCTGGGGCAGGTATTTGAGGTCTACATGAAAGTAGCCCGGCAGGTAAACTTTAAAGGGTTGGGTGGGATTGGCCGGTTTTTCCGGTTGAGGCAGCCGGGAGTGGCCGAGGGCGCCCGCAGGAGCCGACCCAAGGCCGAGCGGGTCATGGAGGGTTCGATAAATTCGCGGATGACGGCGAGCAAATCGTCCAGCGGCGGCCGGAGCTGCGTACGCAACTCGATCACCCGCTCTTCCTGTCCCACATTGAGTGTCGTCGGAAGACGATGCGGGGTGTGGCTGGCATCCTCGGGCGTTATCCCTCTTCCGCCACCGACGAATCGTCTCCCGAGTCACGCGAAACGCCGTCGCCAACTCGTAATCGCTGCCCTTTGCCCGCCAGAATCGCCGTGCGGATCGCCGGCGTGGTCGTCGCATTCTTGTGCAGGGTGATCCTCATATCTTTACCTCGGCTTTCCAGCTTGCCACAACCTCGCGCAGCACCGCACGCCCGATGAGCAACGGACGGCGATTTTCTAGGAGGTAATCATGCGAACCCTGACAGCTAAGGCAGAAACCATTACCCATTAGAGTGTCGTCGATTTTTGAAGCAACGACCCTCACTCCTCGCACCCGTCCGGTGTCCTTTATTTTTTGATGCGACAGGACCGTAGCCTGCCTAGTCAGCGAGTCACCCCGCGTTCGGAAGAGCGCAGGAACTCGAGGAGCGCCGCGATCTCGGGAGTCGACTGACCGCTTGCCTCGACGGCTTCGATCCCCTGACTAAGATTCTTTCCCTCTTCGAAGAGCAGACGAAACGCGCGGCGCAGGCCCTGCAGCAGCTCTTCCGAGAAGCCGCGCCGCTTCAAGCCGATCCAGTTCAGAGAGCGAAGGCGCGCCGGATTCCCATCCACCAGACAAAACGGCGGGACGTCCTGAACGACCTTCGTGCATCCTCCCAGCATGGCGTGAGCGCCGAGGCGGCAGTACTGGTGAACCGCCGTCAATCCTCCAATGGTCACATGATCGCCGACCTGCACGTGGCCGGCCAGGGTGGCGTTGTTGGAGAAGATGCAGCCGCTTCCGACCGTGCAATCGTGCGCCACATGGGCATAGGCGAGGAAGAGATTGTCAGAACCGATCACCGTTCGTCCGCCCGCGCCGGTCGCTCGATTGACGGTGACAAATTCCCGGAACCGATTGCCCGATCCAATCGAGAGAAAGGTCGGCTCCCCTCGATACTTGAGATCCTGGCTCTTCTGACCGATCGAGGCGAAAGGAAAGAACTCGTTGGCGCTCCCTGCCTCCGTCTTCCCCACGACCGAGGCGTGATGGTGTAGGACACAGCCTTCGCCCAGACGCACCTCCGAGCCGACAAAGGCGTAGGGGCCAATCTCGACGCCGTCTCCGAGCAGAGCCCCGGGCTCAAGGATTGCCGTCGGATGAACCGAGGTTGCCATCGTCCGCCATCAAATCGAATCGACGAGGGCGAAAAGGAGATCGCCTTCGCAGGAAACATTGTCGTTGACCAGGCACCTTCCCGACGCCCGCCCGATCTTCCCCCGGAAGCTGATGAGCTCCGCTTCGACGATGAGGGTATCTCCCGGCATCACCGGTCGGCGGAACTTCACCTTATCGGCGCTCATGAAAAATCCGAGCTTCCCCGCATTGCCGGCCTGCCGGAGCAAAAGGATGCTCGCCAACTGAGCCATGGCCTCGAGCTGCAAGACGCCCGGCATGATCGGATGACCAGGGAAATGCCCTTGAAAGTAGGGCTCGTTGATCGTCACCGCCTTCTGCCCCACTGCCTTGGACTGCCCTTCAAACCGGAGCACGCGGTCAATCATCAGGAAGGGGTAGCGGTGGGGAAGAATCTTGAGGACCTCCCGAATGTCCAAGGCCCCTTCGCCGGTGGGGATGTTCTCCAGCGGCATGAGTTGCGAGACATACTCCCGATGCGCCTTTTGGAGTGCCCGGGCCATCTCCC
>JAQUAR010000216.1 GCA_028687155.1 Methylacidiphilaceae bacterium
AAGCGCTACGAGGCGGTCGTTTGGGGAGCTTTTCCGCGAACCCCCGTCTCCTGCGCCCGAATCGTCGGACGCGATCCTCGGAACCGCCGGAAGATGGCGGTCCTCTCCCGAGGTGGACGAACCGCGCTCACCGAATTTTCCCTGACCGAGGAGCATCGCGGTGCCGCCCTTGTCCAATGCCGCCCGCAGACCGGGCGAATGCACCAGATTCGGGTCCATCTCGCCTTCCTCGGCCATTCGGTCGTCGGCGATCCGCTCTACGGAGGGAACCGACAGCCGGAGAGTTCCCGTCTTCTTCTTCACGCACGCTTGCTGGGCTTTGTCCATCCGCGCTCCGGACAGCGGGTCCGCTTCGAAAGCCCACTCCCCAAAGAATTCTTCACTTGGCTCGAGAGGAACGATGCCCAAGGACCCTGAACGTTTACGCGCGACTCTCCTCGCCTACGTGGAGGCTCTGCGCTGCACCGGCCGCCGCTCCGTTCGCCTCCGGTCCGGCTGGCGCAAAGGGCTTTCATCCCCCCCCTTTCCGACCCAAGGGGCCGTTTCCCAGCCTCTTCCCGTCGCGAGGGCTCCGCTGCCGAGGGAGAACCCGCCGTCCCAGGAGTCGACTGCCACGTCCGCTTCCGTCCCGCCCGAGCCAACCGACCGGGAAGAGCGTATTCAGCGACTCGAAGCACTCCGTCAAAAGACGGCTGGATGTCAGCGCTGCCCCCATCTCGCCGTCTTCCGTTCGCAAGTCGTCTTCGGCGTAGGAAACCCCCATGCCCGACTGCTCTTCACCGGCGAAGCTCCGGGAGCCGAGGAAGACCGGCAGGGAGAGCCTTTCGTGGGGCCCGCTGGCAAGCTCTTGACCCGCATGATTCAAGCGATGGGGCTCCAGAGAGAGGATGTCTACATCGCGAACATCCTCAAGTGCCGGCCCGACCTTCCCCCAGGGACTCCGGGCAACCGAAAGCCGGCTCCGGAAGAGATGGAGACCTGCCTGCCCTATCTGCGTGAGCAGATCCGTATCATTCGGCCGGAAATCATCGTCGCTTTGGGAGCGACCGCGCTCGAGGGATTGACCGGCCTGCGCAAGGGAATCAGCGCCCTGCGGGGGAGCTTCCTCGATTTTCACGGAACTCCGCTTCTCCCGACCTTTCACCCCAGCTCCCTCCTTCATAAACCCGACCTGCGGCTCAAGCGGCAGGTTTGGGAGGACCTCCTCCTGGTCATGCAGCGGCTGAACCTTCCCATCAGCGAGCGCCAGCGCGGCTTTTTCCTGACCAAGGGTTAGCCTACGTGCCCTCACTCCGAAGCGCTGGCGGACAGGGCATGGAGGCCAGATCCTCCGCATCTTTTTTCTTCGACAAACGACGCTGGGAACGAAAAGCTCGCGAGCATGAGGAACTCTGCGGCACCGGGAAATCCGTTCTCTCCGCAGAAAAAGAATGGCCCGGGGAAAAAGCGGCCTGAGGGGTTTTTCGACTCTCCTTGGCAGCTCCTTCTGCAAGTCTTGGTAGCCCTCTTGCTGGTATGGCTCTGGCAGGAGAGCGTGCAGCGGACGACCGTCACGACGATTCCCTACAGCGCCTTTCTCGACAAGCTGGCCAAGAAGGAGATCGTCGACTGCACCATCACTCCGGAGGAAATCCAGGGCAAGATGCTGGTCTCCTCTCCCGCGAAGATGGTCGCCTCTCCCACGAAGAAGGAGGGGGAAGCCAAGCCAGGCGTAACGCCCGCCCTCTTCCGAACCGTACGGGTCGAGGATCCCAATCTTGTCGCCCAACTACAGAGCGCACACACGACCTACTCGAGCGTGCGTCCCAGTCTCCTCTCCCAACTCATCTTTTCATGGATTCTTCCCATTGGAATCTTCTTCCTCATTTGGGTCGGCCTGAGCCGTTGGATGACACGCGGCGCGGGCTACTCCCTGCTCAACGTGGGGAAGAGTCGGGCCCGCCTCGTAGCGGAGGAGGGCACCGGGGTCAGTTTCGAGGATGTCGCCGGCTGCCAGGAAGCGAAGGTCGAGCTTGAGGAAGTCGTTGATTTTCTAAAGAGTCCCGATCGGTACCGGGTGCTCGGAGCCAAGATCCCCAAAGGGGTTCTCTTGATCGGGCCCCCAGGCACAGGAAAAACTCTTTTAGCGCGCGCCGTCGCTGGAGAAGCCAAGGTCGCCTTTTTCTCCCTGAGTGGGAGCGAATTTGTCGAGATGTTCGTGGGCGTCGGCGCTTCCCGGGTGCGCGATCTCTTTGCGCAGGCGAAGGGCCGCGCTCCCTGCATCATCTTTATCGACGAGCTCGATGCCATCGGACGGCAACGGGGAGTGAGGATCGCGATGGGTCATGACGAACAGGAGCAGACCCTCAACCAGCTGCTTGTCGAGATGGATGGCTTCGATCCGAACGAGGGGATCATCCTGCTCGCGGCGACCAATCGGCCCGACATCCTCGACCGGGCCCTTCTCCGTCCGGGACGCTTCGATCGGCACGTCCTCGTCGACCTCCCCGATGCGCAGGGACGGGAGGCCATTCTCAAGGTCCACGCCCGAGGAAAGCCGCTGTCGCAGGACACCAACCTTCAAGAGATCGCCCACGCCACTTCCGGCATGTCCGGAGCCGACCTCGCCAACCTCATGAACGAGGCGGCCCTCCTGGCCGCGCGCCGAAAAGCACAGCAGGTCGAGCAGGCCGATCTGCTCGAAGCGCTGGAAAAGGTGGTCGCGGGCCCCGAGCGCCGCAGCCTTCAGCTCGCCGAAGCAGAGAAGCATCGGGTTGCCTATCACGAGGTGGGCCATGCACTGGTTGCGGCGGCGACCCCCGGAGCGGATCCCGTCCGAAAAATCAGCATCATCCCGCGCGGTCGCGGCGCCCTTGGTTACACCCTCCAGCTTCCGCCCGCCCAGCAATACTTGTTCACCCGCACCCAGCTGCTCGCGAAGATCCGCTGCGCGATGGGAGGAAGGGCGGCCGAAGAGGTCATCTACGGCGAGGTCAGCACCGGGTCCGAAAATGATCTGGAGGTGGCAACCACCCTCGCCCGGCAGATGGTCTGCCTCTACGGCATGAGCGAATCGGTCGGCCTCGCCCATCTCATCTCAAGCCGGCCCGGCTTGGCAGAGATCCCCGGGGTCAATGGTCACGTCGAATATAGCGGAGAAACCGCCCGGCTGGTCGACCAGGAAGTGCAGCGGCTCCTGGAGAAGGCGTACGAGGAAGCCAAGGCCATTCTGCAAAAAGAGCGCCAGACACTTGAGGGGGTTACGTCCGAGCTACTTAAGAAAGAAACACTAGGCGCCGCCGAGTTCTTGACGCTCTTGCCGGAATCCGCAAAGCAACCGTTAACCGCTCCGCAATAGCGTGTTAACGCTATTTTGTATTTCGGATTGACCAACCGGGCGTCCCCGCCTTATTTTGCTCACCCAGATGAGTTCCCTCCCGCCAGGGCACGACGCTGGACATCTGCCCCCTCCCCAAAGAGAACCCGAGGCTTGGCCCGCTGCAGAAACAGAGACCCCTCCGCACAATGGTTATCCACAGCAGCCGCCTCCCCCTGAGGCAGAGTCGAACGCTCCGGAAGGGATGAATTCGCCAGGCTGGCGCCCGCCGTTCTTTTTGCGCCAGAATCCAGGAGCATCTATCCCTAGGGAAATGGCTCCTCCCCAGTCTTCTCCGCTTCCCCAGGGTGCCTACGCCTCCTTCTCCTACCCGCAGCCGCGTCCTGCGCCGGCCAATCCGCCCCCCGCGCCTGCTCCCTCGTACTCTTGGCGGCATCCGGCGCACCCCCCGCAGGGTTATCCATCCGACCCGTCCTATGCCGGCAACGGCTCGGGCCAGCCCAACTCCTACGCCCCTCCTCCCCAAGCGCAGGCCCGTACCGCTCCCCAGCCCCCCGCGCAGTGGAACC
>JAQUAR010000217.1 GCA_028687155.1 Methylacidiphilaceae bacterium
ATCCCAAGAGCCGATGAGGTGGCCATGGTGAATCGGATCGAAACTGCCCCCGAAGAGACCAAGACGAAGGGGGGAAGCCGGTTTTGTGATCATGAAATTTGCGTTACGCATCGGGAACTTGCTCTTGTCTCCGGAACTCTGTTATCCTTTTTGCCCGATCACGTCAAACGGGCCGTGGCGCAGTCTGGTAGCGCGCTTGCTTGGGGTGCAAGAGGTCGCGAGTTCAAATCTCGCCGGTCCGATTCGTTTTCGCCGCAGCCGTCTTTTGCCAGAGAGCGACGGTCGCACGTTTTTGCCCTAGGAGATGCCGTCTGGGAAACGAGCCGGCGCAACGGGATCAACGAAATCCCTTCGGTCTGAAATCGGCCGGGGAGAAGGATGGCGACCGATCTGTCAAGGGCCGTTGCATGGGGATTCTGCTCGATGGCGGAGAGCATGTTCGGATCGAGGGCGCTCCCAGGGGCGGATTCGGCCTGGGCTTCGATCCGGGTGTGCGGACGGCGCGGAAGGTGATTCTCGCATAGGGCCGGCATCGGCTTTATCCGGGGCCATGCCGTTGCGCGCCACCCGCCTGTGCAGACAATGGATGGGATGATCCGATCCGTTCGGACTTGGCACAACTCTCTCCGATAGAAGGGCATTTGGCCCGGGAGGCTGGAAAACGGACGCCCTCCGCACGGACGGAGAAGAAGGCGGTCTTCAAGAAGATTGTCTTTCGATCTCCCGCAGCACCTCCTCCGCGTGAGTCTCCGGGTTTACTTTTGCCGTGTGCCACGAAATCTTGCCGTTTCGAATCAAAAAGGACTGCCGGCTGGCATGACCGTTTCGCTTTGCTACGCCGAAGGCCTCGACGATCTTCCCTTCGGGATCGGCGAGCAAGGTGAAGGGGAGATGATACTTTTCGACGAACTGCTTCTGAGCGGCGGCCGTGTCCATGCTCACCCCGAAGACCCTGACTCCATGATCAATGAACTTGCGGTAGGCATCGCGCAAGCCGCAAGACTCTTTGGTGCATCCGGGCGTATCCGCCTTCGGGTAAAAATAGAGAAGAACGGTCGCATTCCGGAAAACTTCCGCTAGGTCGACTTCGTTCCCATCCTGGTCCGTTGCCTGCACGGCGGGTGCTGCCGCACCCACGGCGAGGGGCTCTGTCGCTAAGTTCGTATTCATGAAATGAATAAAATGCGAAAAAAGTGATGACACCAAGGACATTCTTTCAGAAAAGAGTGGTTGGCTCTCGGCCAAGCTGAGCTTTCCGGGGCGATCGCCATTCTTGTTTTTTGCCGGATTGGGTCTGGGATTCCTGTCGACGCGAGCATTGGTCTTGCGAAAAAACAGGACGCGATCGGCTCCGGCATCGGACAAGGCCGGGTTGCTTAGGCAATGAGAAGGACCTGGCGGTGGGCGGGGTTGGCTTTCCTTCTGGGTGCGACCAGCGGAGCCCTCTTCGTTCTGGTGAGCCGAGGGAGCGGACACGGTGCGGCAGAACCTCGCGTCTCCGGATCTCCGAAGCCGACGGCAGTGCAAGAGGATGTTGTCCGAGAGGAGTTGACGCCGGTTCTTCCGGAAGGCATGAAGCTCGTCCGCGTGGATCCCGTCTGGTTTCGGGAGCGCGCCGATGGTTCGTTTGGGGCGGGCTACTTCCTTCGCTTCGAATCGTCGATCTCCTGGTTCCAGATCCCGGTCGGCCACTTTGAGCCGCCGGCTCGCGCCGATGCCCTTCAGAAGAAATTGGCTTCCTATCTCATCTTCTATCCGGACCTGGAGCCCGGCTCCTGCTACCGGGTGCACCGCCGAAAGGCGGTGGTGACGAAGGGGAAAGCCATAACGGTGAACTGGTCGATTGGGCGAGCTCTCTTTTCCGGCGACCGCTGGCGCGTGGAAAAGGAGGAACCGCTTCCCTTCGAGAGATGGGGGCGGGTATTTACGGAAGAAGAGGCCTCGCAGGTCCAAGAAGCGGAGCAGGCGGCTTGGCAAGGAATGGTCCAGAGGTTGCAGGGAATTCGGGAAGGAAAGGTCTCGTCGGCAGTAGGGCAAGGGGTCGCGGAGGGTCCGAAGACGCCGGCTTTTCCGACGGAAGGAGCTTTACCACCGGAGCAGCGGGATGTTGGGGGAGAAAGAGTGGAAAGAGCGCTGCCGGTCGAGTCGTCCCCGGTTCTTCGGGCGGTGACGGCTCCTGAGCCTGATGGTCGGGTGAGACCAAACGGGGAAGCCGGAGCAGGGTCGCCCGGGGCCCTCCATCGTCTCTACCGGGAGTATGAGCGGGAGCTGCAGCTCGCCGCCGCCCGGCAGCGCGCAAAGCTTGCCGAGGAGAAAAAGAACTCCTCCACCGGCGAAGCATCCAAGGCGACGGTGGCTCCGTGACCAGTGTTCGGGAAGAAGCGGTTGACGGATTTCCTCTTGTCATGGTTCGATACCGAGGCATGAGAACGATGACGGTCGTAGCCCTTGGTCTCCTTTTCCAGGCAGGGTATCTCCACGCGGCAGAACCGCCGGCCGGGACCGATGCGCCCCCCGCCGCTCCGACGAATGCCCCGAGCAGTTGGCAGGAGAAGTTGGCGGATCTGGTCAAGCGGGATTCCGAATTAAACAAGAAAGTCGATCAGCTCGATCAGGCGATCCGGCAAAAACATGATGCTCTCGCCCGATCCCTCGCCAAGGAACTTCAGACGGAACGGTCTGCTTTTCATCAGGATCTGCAGCAGATGAAAGAGACGGTCCAAACGGGAATCCGAGGTGCGGCCCAATCGCTGGGGAAGGGAGCCGGTCAGCTCAAAGAAGAAGCGGCCAAGCTTCAAGAGGCTCTGGAGCGGGCGGGTCAGCAGGAGGGAGCCGCCAATCGGCCCCCGGCCTCCTCGCAGCCGTAAGAGGCTAGTCGACGGGCCGCGTCCCGGGGACGGCGTCGAGCGGCTGAGAGAGTTGGCCCAGTGCCCAGAGAAGCCAAGCGTAACTCTTTTTTAGGTCCTTGTCCTTGGGGAGAAGAATCGATCTCTGCACGAGGTCGACCGCGCTGATGGCCAGCGGTGCCCAGGAAAGTCTCCATCCCGCAGCTTGCAGCTCCTGAACTTGCGCTGCCGCCTCTTCCGAGGCATTGAGGAGCGCATCGAGGGTCGAGCCGAGGCCGGTTTCGACTTGGTGGCTACTCGATTTCCTCGTTCGAGCGGTCTCCCGTCCCCCCGCCGGGGCGGCTGCCTTCCGATAGACGCTGCACTGTTGTAATTGCCGGGGACCTTCGGAGCGAAAGCGGAGGATGATCGTCTCCTCGGCGCTGTCCCACAAGAGGAAGTCGGGGGCCGAAAGCTCCCAGTACTTCCAGATGCCTCGCCAACCGGGAGGAATCAGCGGATTGGCTCCCGCCCGGGCTCCCGTCCGGTAGGCGATGGCATCGGCAGGCAGGAGCTCCGTGCGTGCGGGGTCGAAGTCGACGATGGCAAGGAAGGACCAGCCTTGATTCGCTCGTTCCGGAAGCCGTAATTCTACGCGCTGGATCCAGGGGCGAGCCGAGCCCGACGTCTCGTAGACCGCAAGCCGATCGCCTCTCTCGATCCGATGAAACGGCGCGCCGACCGTTGCTTCCACCCGTGCGAGGGTTGCGGGTTGAAGCAGGCGGAGATTGTCGATCCAGGTGAACACCTCCCGCGAGCCGGTGGGTCGGGTGGACCCTTCTTGTTGCGCGGTCAGTTCGGATCGTTCCGTGACCGCAGCCTCCGTGGTCCGGGTCGGCATCCCTACAAAAAGAGCCAGGAAGAACAACAGAGCGGAATCGGTGACTCGTCTTTGCGGCAAACCGGTCAAGCAGAGGATCGACACAAGGTGCTGAAGAAGCTCCATCAGCGATGACCTCCGCCTCCGCCGTGAAATCCGCCCATGCCTCCGTGAAA
>JAQUAR010000218.1 GCA_028687155.1 Methylacidiphilaceae bacterium
TTCCCCCGCTCGTCTCGATTGGCATCCCCGCGCACGACGGCGCCGATACGGTTGCCCGCGCGGTGGAGAGCGCCCTCGCCCAGACTTGGCCGAACAAAGAAGTGGTCGTTGTCGACGACGGCTCGACCGACCGGACCCGGGAGGTCCTTGAACCCTTTCTCCCCCGGATCCACCTCCTCACCCAACCCAACCGGGGGAGGGCCTCCGCCCGCAACGCGATCCTCGAAGCCGCCCGAGGAGAATGGATCCAGTGGCTCGATCAGGACGACCGGCTTCTTCCCCAAAAGATCGCAACCCAGCTTGCGGAGGCCGACGGAGGAGACGGCGCGGATCTCCTCTACAGCCCCTGCCTTCTGGACGAAGGGGCGGGAAATCTCCAGCCGCAGCGCTCTTGCCCTCCGGAGCGGCTCCTCGCCGGCTGGTTTGAGGGCGAGCTGCCGCAAACCGGCGGCTACCTCTGGCGGCGCGAGGCCGTCCGCCGCATCGGCGGCTGGAGCGACCTAGCCCCTCTCTTCGACGACTACGAGCTCGCCGGCCGCGCGCTTCGCCAAGGGCTCCGCTTCCGGCTGACGCCCTCCCCGGGGGCCGTCTGGCGGGTCCGCCGCGGGCCCATCTCCGCGGAACGGACCCGGACCTTCGCCCGCCAAAAGGCGACTGTTTTAGAAGAGATGGCCCAATGGCTCGACGAGAGCCGCAGTTGGACCGCTTCTCTCCGCCGCTCTGGCGGCGAGGCCTTCTTCCTGGTCGCCCGCTGGCTCGCCCGCAGCGGAGAGACCCAGGAAGCGGAGCGCTTCTTTTCCAAGGCTTCCGCCCGCGGCTGGATGCGCGCGCCGCGCAGCCCCCTCTACCGCATCCTCCTGGGAGGGCTCGGCTTCTCCCGGGCGGAACGCTTTTCGTCGGCTCTCCGCCGCCTCTCTCCCGCATGACCGCCCCCCTCGTCACGATCGGGATTCCCGCCTACAACCGGGAGGAGTGGATCGCCCAAGCAGTCGAGAGCGCGCTCGCCCAGTCGTGGCCCAACAAAGAACTGGTCGTCGCCGACGACGGCTCGACCGACCGGACCCGGGAGATTCTGCTCGGCTTCGGCGATCGGCTCACCCTGATCTCCCTCCCTGGAAACTCGGGCCCCGCCTCCGCCCGCAACGCGATCCTCAAAGCCGCCCGAGGAGAATGGATCCAGTGGCTCGATAGCGACGACTATCTCCTTCCCGAAAAGATCGAAATCCAACTCCACGAAGCGGGCGGAGATCCGGGCGACATCCTCCTCTCCCCTTCCCGGATCGAACCGTGGGGTACCAGAGGGCCCAAGCCCCATTGGACCGCCCAACTCCCCGAATCGCCCGATCCCTTCTACCTCTGGCTCGCCTTCTGGTTCCCGCAAATCGGAGCCCAGCTCTGGCGCCGCGAGGCGCTCTGCCGCATCGGCGGCTGGAGCCCGGGCCACCTGGTGGACGACTACGAGCTCTATGCGCGCGCCCTTCAGAAGGGACTCCGCTTTCGGTTCACTCCCTCCTCCGGCTCGGTCTACCGGATGGGCCGAAACTTCTCCTGGACCTCCTCGAAACTGCGCGTGCTCCTGCCCGCCCACAACCAGGAGACCGAGGCGATGCTCGCCTGGCTCATCCAGGAGGGTCGCATGACCTCCCAGTACGCCGAGGCCGCCGGCATCGGCTTTTTCCAAAGGCTGGGAGCCTACAAACAGTTCGATCCGGCTGCCGCCGACCGGCAGCTGGCACGCTACGGCGAGTGGATCTGGCCGGTCCTCCCCTCTCGGGACCGGAGGCTGCTCCGGCTCGGCCTCTCCTACGCGCAGGCCGCCCGAATCAAGGCGGTGGGCAAACCTTGGATCTCCCGGCTCGAAGGCCTCCTCCGCCCACTGCGGCGCAGAGCTGCCGCGGAGGACTCCGTTCCATGAAGCAATGGGAACGCTGGCAGGGCTATGGGCGGCTCCTCCGCACCTTTCGCAACTGGCCGCTCTATTTCCTCCATCGACGGGGCCTGCTCCGTCCGGCGGTCCTGGAGTTCCACACCCGAAGGGGATACCTGCTCCCGCTCCCCCCGGCCCGGATCGGGGATTTTTACGAAATCTTCCTCTCCCACCATTACCTGCTCCCGGCATGGTCGAGGGATCTCCGCCATCTTCACACGGTGATCGACATCGGGGCCAACATCGGTCTCTTTTCCCTCTTCGCGGCCGAACGCTTCCCGCAAGCACGGATCCTCGCCTTTGAACCCTGGGAGGAGAACTTCCGCTATCTCGAGAAGCTCGTCCGCGACAACCGGCTTCCGGTCCACCCCTTTCCTGAGGCCCTGGCGGCGACCTCGGGGACCCTCTCCCTCCATCTTCCCCGCTCGGAACGCTTCTCCAGCCGCGCCACGGTCTTCTCCCAGCCGCCGGGTCCCTCCTGGTCCAGCCAAGAGGATCTTCGGATCGAGGTTCCCTCCGTGACCCTCGAGGAAGTCTTTCGCCGGGAAAAGCTCGTCCGCTGCGACCTCCTCAAGATGGATTGCGAGGGCTCCGAATACTCCATCCTCTACGGGACCCCTCCCGAGCTCCTCGCCCGCATCCGGCGGATGGCCATCGAGGTCCATCCGGGGAGCGCGCCCGCCGAAAACCTCGCGAGCCTCACCGCCTACTTGAGCGCCCTCGGCTTCCTCACCACGACCCGGGCGGCGACCGAATTCACGGCCATGCTCTACGCCTGGCGAAGAAATCCCGATTGAGCCCCGCGAAAAGGCTCTTTTCAATCGGAGCGCAAACGCCCATGCTTCGCGGCACCCTCTCCCATGCGCTGCCTTTTCCGAACCTGCCTCTTCCTCTCCCTGGCGCTAGGATCCCCCCATCTCCTTCCGGCCACCCCCTACCAAGTCGACTCCGCCAGGAGCAAGGTCGAAATCCTCGTCATCCGCGGCGGCCTCTTCGGCTTCCTCGGCCACGATCATGAGATCGTCTCCTGGAAGCTCACAGGAACGATCGACTACAGCCCTTCGTCGATCGCTTCCCTCGGCGCCGACGTGAGCCTTCCGGCCAGCTCCTTGACGGTCGTCGACCCCCAGGTGCCTTTCGATGAGCGCCGGGAGGTGCAGTCGACCATGAGAGGCGAGCGGGTGCTCGACATCGCCCGTTATCCCGAGATCCACTTCACTTCGACGGGAGTCACCCCCACCCGCGATCCCGGCCAGGTCCTAGTTTCCGGCGAGCTCTCCCTCCACGGCATGGTCAAG
Organism: Methylacidiphilaceae bacterium; assembly: GCA_028687155.1. Classification (GTDB taxonomy): domain Bacteria; phylum Verrucomicrobiota; class Verrucomicrobiia; order Methylacidiphilales; family Methylacidiphilaceae; genus Methylacidimicrobium. The sequence continues at coordinate 3,226 of JAQUAR010000218.1, forward strand.
AAGATCGCCTTCCCCGTCCGGTTCCTCCCGTCTCCCGGCGGGATCCGGGTCGCCGGCACGGCCAAGGTGCGCCAGAGCGATTTCGGAATCGAACCGATCCGGATCGCCGGCGGAACCGTACGGATCAAGGACCTGGTGGAAATCCACTTCTCCGTGGTCGCCAGGGGAAGCCCGGGAGAGGAGCGCTAGCGCCACCCCTCACCAGCGCTCGCTTCCGGACGGTCGCGCTCCCTCCCGGCGGCCCGAGACACCTCGGCCGAGATGCGGACTAACCCAGCCGCACGCAGACCGACTTGAGCTCGGTATAGTTTTCCAGCACCGCATGGCCCATCTCGCGGCCCCATCCCGACTGCTTATACCCCCCAAACGGAAGAGCCGCATCGAAGACGTTGTAGCAGTTGATCCAGACGGTCCCCGCCCGGATCCGGCTCGCGAGCCGGTGAGCCTTTCCGATGTCCCGCGTCCAGATTCCCGCCGCCAGGCCGTAGATCGTCTGGTTGGCCGCCGCCGGGATCTCCTCCTCCCTCGTAAAGGAGGAGGCGCAGACGACCGGCCCGAAGATCTCTTCCCGCACGATCTTCATCTCCGGCCGGACATCGCTGAACAGGGTCGGCGGAACGAAGTAACCCCGGCCTCCCAACCCCCG
>JAQUAR010000006.1 GCA_028687155.1 Methylacidiphilaceae bacterium
CAAGCAGCTTGTGTGCCACCCTGGGGGACCGAAGAAGAGCCGGCTCGGCCGGCTCGTCGACTTGCAGCGCCAATGATTTTGCGGCAGACTATTGCCATTGGAGTTGGCCTCTATGATTACTTATCTTTACGAAACAGTTCCTACCCAAAAGGGCGATGAGCCGAAGGTCTACGAGATCCAGCAGCCGATGGGGGCGCCGGCTCTCACCCATCATCCGGAAAACGGAGAGCCGCTGCGCCGCATCATCTCGGCAGGCGTCGGGATTCAGACGGCTCGAAAGGGAGTTGAAGCCCCTCCGCCCTCGTCCTGCGGTTGCGGTCATGGCGGCTGCGGCCGCCACGGATGAGGGGCATCGGTCCCCTTTTAACGGGCTGGTTCGTCCGCGAACTCGATGGAAGCGGAGAGGTTGACGCTGCTCGAGAGCGATGCGGTGATCAGGCATCGTTGCTCGGCTTGGTGCAAGAGATGCTCCGCCTTTTTGGCGTCGGCTCCTTTGGGCAGCTTCAGGATAGGCCGTAAAGAGAAGCGCGTAAAGCGGCGTTTCCCATCGGCCACTTCGAGGGTGGCTTCGGTCGGGCAGGCGATCTCGATCCACGGCAGGTGAGCGAGTTCGGCAAGAGTGTCAAAGGTGAGGATGAAGCAGCTCGCCACCGAGGCTGCCAGCAGATCCTCGGGAGACCAGACGGTTCCGGGTCCGCCGAACTGGGCCGGAGCCGTCACAGCCAAGGACGGAAGATTCGCGGCCTCGACCGTTAGATTGCCGGTGGGGCCTCCCCGAGCGACCACGTCGTAGCGGTGGGGAAGAGGGTGCATGAGAAACCATCTACCTCACCCCTCTGATCATTACAAGCTGGATCCGTGTTCCCGCCGGCCCACCGCAACCTTGGGACAAGTCGCGGCTATCCGCTTTCGAAGCCGACGAAAACGGGTTCCGGCTCGATTCGGACCGCATAGATCGCCTCGACGGCATCCTGGATTTCGCCCATGAAGGCGATGACTTCCGCCGCCGTCGCTCCTCCTCGGTTGACGATCGCCAGCGCATGCCGCCTTGAGATGCCGATGGCTGCTCGATGAAAACCTTTCGGAAATCCCGCGTTTTCCACGAGCCAGGCTGCCGGGACCTTCTGCTTCCCACCGCTCGCGGGATAGGAGGGAGGGGTTAGCCCCCGCTTTTCCGCCCGACGCTGCAACTCCGCAAAAGCAGCGGATTCGAGAATGGGGTTTTTGAAGAAGGAACCGACGCTGCGGGAGTCTTCCTCGTCCGCGGCCATGACCATCGCCTTCGATCGGCGAATCCGCAAAACTGCCTCGCGAATCTCTTCGAGAGAAGGCGGAGCATCTTTCTTGGAAAAAAAGGAGAGGAGATCGGGGTAGCAGAACTCGGGGGTCCGCCCTCCAAAAAGGGAATAGCAGACGGCCAGAACCAGATAGCGCCCTTTTTCCTCTGTATTGAAAATGCTCCTGCGGTAGCCGAAGGAACAGGCTGCAGCGGGAAGCTCCACGATGCGGCCGTCGCGCCGATCCAGGACGCGGACCGTTCGGATGGAGGCCGCTACTTCCGCTCCATAGGCTCCCACGTTTTGGATCGGGGTGCCTCCGACCGTTCCGGGAATTCCGCTTAAGAGCACTAGGTCGGCCATGCCCTCGGCGACGGTTCGCAAGACGAAGGAGTCCCACGGCTCGCCCGCCCCAGCCCAAAAGAGGTGATTTCCGTTCTCCCGTCCGCCTTCCACGCCGCCAATCGCCATCCGGAGGACAAGACCGGGAAATCCCCGATCCGCGATCACAACGTTGCTTCCGCCTCCAAGGACGAAGAGAGGGAGGTTGCGCTCGGAAGCCCAGCAGAGCGACTCGCGCGTTTCCGCTTCCGTTCGGGCCTCCACAAAGTAACGGGCGTTCCCTCCGACGCCGAGTGTCGTCAACGGAGCGAGCGGAACATTCTTCTGAATCCGCATGGGATCATGCATCCATAGCAGAAAAGCCGACCGGCGGCATCCGTATTCTTGGCGGGAGAGCCTGCCGAAAACCGTCTGCCTCCAAGGGATGGCCGGTGCGGGCATTCGCGGAGGGGTCTCCATTACTGAAAAGGTTTGCTTGTTGAGGGAGCCACTGGTTTTTATGGGGGCTGTCGGCTCCGGGCGTCGTGGATTCTCCCTGTGCCTCTTGAACTCAGATTGGCGTGAAGTTGCTTCGGCATTTCGTAAGCGGATGGAGCGGGCTGCTGGAAGCCGCCGGCGCCATCTACTTTTTGTTTGCGGACGTCGTCTACAGCATCTTTCGTTACCGATTGCGTTGGGAACTATTTTTAGAGCAGATTGTTCGCATTGGAATGCGCTCGCAGGGAGTCGTTCTGATCACCGGAGCCTTTACCGGGGCGGTCTTCGCGGCTCAGACGCAGTTCCGATTCGGAAAGTTCGGACTCTCCTCGGCCACGGGCCCGGTGGTTTCGATTTCCATGCTTCGGGAGTTGGGGCCGGTGCTTTGCGCGCTCATGATTTCCGGCCGAGTGGGCTCCGCGATGGCGGCCGAACTCTCCACGATGCGCGTCACCGAGCAGATCGACGCCCTGCGGGCCCTCGCGGTTGACCCAACCGAATATTTGATCGTGCCGCGGTTCCTGGGCCTGTTGGTCTCCATGCCCTTCCTGGTCGCCTTGACGAGCGGAACGGGCATCCTCTTGGGCTACCTCGTTACCACCCTGCTGCTGGGGGTGGATCCGACCTTCTATTGGGACAACACGGTCAAGTTCACGAGCGCAAAAGACATCTGGATGGGTGAAATCAAAGCGCTCTTTTTCGCCATGATTATCGTGCTGATCAGCTGCCACCGAGGCCTTCGCTGTCGCCTGAGCGCGGAGGGAGTCGGTATCGCGGCCACGGAGGCAATGGTCTTCTCTTCGATCACCGTGTTGATTTCCAACTTCTTTTTTAGTTTCCTCATGAACCTCATCTTGGCGTCGTGATGGTGCTCCGGCTCGTAGAAGTGACCAAAACCCTCGGGACGCAGCATGTGCTGGAAGGGGTAAACCTGGAAGTGGCGCCTAGGGAACGTCTCTGCATCGTGGGGCGCAGCGGAGCCGGGAAGAGTGTCCTTCTCCGATTGATTCTCGGTTTGAGCAAGCCGGATTCGGGGGAAATTTGGTATGGAGAGACCAATCTGGTCCCCTTGCGGGATCGGGAGTTGGCGCCGCTGCGGCGCGAGATGGGAATGGTTTTCCAGAACGGAGCCCTTTTCGACTTCATGAACGTCGAGGACAACGTCGCCTTCGCGCTGCGGGAGAGGCGAAGGCCGGAAACGGAGATCCGTGAGAAAGTTGCGCGCATTCTGGAGCGGCTCTTTCTCAAAGGACATGAGAAGAAGATGCCTGCGGAACTAAGCGGAGGGATGCGGAAAAGGGTGGCGCTGGCGCGCGCGATCATCTCTCGGCCGAAGCTGATTTTCTATGATGAGCCGACTGCCGGACTGGATCCGATCGGCTCTACGGAGATCACGGATCTGATTCGATGCTTGAACGAGGAATTTGGGGCGACGACCATCGTGGTGACGCACGACATGCGCAGCGTGGAGCAGATTGCGCAGCAGGTCGCCTTCCTCCACGCGGGGCGGATCTATCAGGCGTGTTCCGCGGAGGAGTTCCTCTCGTCGAAAGATCGCGTGGTGAATGCTTTCGTTCATGGGTTGGTCGAGGAAGCGACCGTTGGAGCGGGTTGAGCTATGGCGACGAAACACGCGGAGTTCCAGGTTGGCGTTTTTCTTCTCACGGGATTGGCCGTGCTCGGCGCTCTCGTCGTCCTGCTTGGACGGTATGGCGAAAAGTTTCGGCCGACTTATGAGATCAGCGTCGAGTTTCCGAATGCCTACGGGATCGTGAGGGGCGCGCCGGTTCAATTTGCGGGCGCCCCCGTCGGACGGGTGGCCGGAAGCCCATATCCGATTCGGGAGGGGAGGGCGGTGGAAGTGCAGCTTAAGCTCTATGCGGATGCGAAGATCCGGAAAGACGCTCTCTTTCAGATCGTCGACGTCGGCATGCTCGGCGATAAGACGATCGAGATCACGCCGAGGGGTTCCTCGGCTCCTTTCCTCAAAGAGGGAGATCATGTCCGTGGAACGCGTCAGCAGACGATCGTTGACCTGGCCGGAGAGTTCCGGCCCGTGGCGGAGTCGGCGGGTAAGGTGGCCGACGAAGTCGGAACCTTGGTTGGACGGGTGAATGAGGAGGTTCTTACGGCGGACGTGGCGGCCGAGATTCGGGCGACGATCAAGGATCTCCACAGCGTGCTCGCGCGAACGGATCGCATCCTCGAGGAAGCGCAGTACGGCCGCGGACCGATTTCCCGCCTCCTGAACGATCCGGCGATGGCAACCGATCTTCGGGACTTTATCTATAATCTGCGGCGAAAAGGGGTTCTCTTTTACTCGGATGTGGCGGCTCGGCAGGAAGACGGCAAGCCGTCGACAACGCAGCAGGCACGTCCGGTCAGCGCGGAACGAACGATGCAGAAAACGGCCGCTCCCGCGAAGCATCCTTGATCTGCCTGCGTCACAAAGTTCGCGCTGGAGGCTTGTGAGAGATGAAGGTTCAGCATACGCCGCAGCCTGACTCCATCGGGAGGGAGCCGAGAGTCATTGGTGCGATTCTTGTCGCAGCGGGACAGAGCCGAAGGATGGGCTTCGACAAGATCTTCCGTCCCTTGACGAAGCGAAGTGCGCTAGAGCTCTGCCTGGAGAGGCTTTCCGCGTTTCCTCGCATCTTCGAAATCGTGGTCGTGGTGGCCCGGGAGAGGCGGGAAGAAGCTGCCCGACTGATTTCTCTGCTTGCCCTTCCTGTGCCGGTGGATGTCGTCGAAGGCGGAGTTGAACGGCAGGACTCGGTCGAAGCGGGGCTGCGAGCCTCGGATCCGCGATCGCATTTCGTTCTGGTTCATGACGCGGCTCGGCCCTTCGTGACAGGGGAACTGATGGAAGCCATCTTCCAGGTTGCTCAGCGGGAGGGGGCGGCAGCTTGCGGGAACCCGAGTGCGGACACCGTGAAGGAGGCGGATGAGCAAGGGAATGTGGTGGCGACGCTTGACCGCCGAAGGGTCTGGAATGTGCAGACCCCTCAGATTTTCCGTCGGGAGCTTCTGCGGGAAGCCTACCGGAACTTGCGAGAAAAAGGAAAGAGCGTCACGGATGACGCAGCCGCGGTGGAAGCCATCGGACATCCGGTCCGCTTGGTTTCCTACAGCGGCTTCAACGGGAAGATGACTCGCCCCGAGGACTGGGAACTGGCTCGCCAACTCTTGCTAGGGAAACGAGCGCTCTAATTCTTCACGAAGCGCGACGCGGGAACTCGCATCGGACGAAGAACTATTTGATCTCCCGATGGAGAGTGTGCCGGCGCAGGTAGGGGTTATACTTCCGAAGCTCTACGCGGCCTGGCTTCAGTTTCTTGTTCTTCGTGCCGAAGTATCGTGACGCCGGCTTTTTTTCCGCCTTGGCCTCCGTGCACTCCAAAATAACTTGTTCCCTGGGCATCGTGAGAAAAGATTAGGAGCGGAATCGATTCGTGTCAATGCCCTTCGACAGAAGCATGAGAAAGCCAACCTGCAGGACCGGAAGAAGAGAAGTAGGTGGCGGGTCCGCTCTCCGCTGGAAAGTTGCGATACGAAGGCAGACGAGGTCGGAGAAGAGCCCGACTCTGGCGGAGGAGGTCCATCAGATTCGCGTGCTCGCCAAGAAGCTTCGTGCCTATCTCCGGCTCCTGCGGGGAAGCGTTCCAGAAAAGCTCGTTCAGCTTGAGGAGAAGCGGATCAAGCGTATCGCCGGGAATCTCGGCAGGGCCCGCGACGAGGAAATTTGCCGCCAGATCCTTCAGTGGTTAGCGGCAAAGGGAGACAAGGAGGGCTGTCGGCAAGGGGTGAGGGCAGCGCTGGTTCATTTCCCGGACGCAGCGGCAACGGGTTTGGACCGGCGGAAGCTGGTGCAGGCGAGAAAGGGCATCGAGGCCAGACGGCTGCGGCTTCTCGCGCTGCTCGACGAGCATCCCGCGCAGGAGGGAAAGCTGGAGGAGTTGCTAAAAAAGGAGTACGGGAAAAGTCGCCGAGGAATGCGCAAAGCGCTTCGCGACGGGAGCCCGGAAGCCTTTCACCAGTGGAGGAAGCGGGTCAAGCGCCTTGGCTACCAGACGGCGATGTTTTGCCCCTCTTCCCGGAAGAGGCTTGCCCGCTTGGAAACGAAGTTCCTCCGGCTCGGTAGTCTTCTGGGACGGCTGCATGATCTGCACGTTTTGAAAGCGCGGATCGAAAGACGAGCGACCCCGCTGGAACCGAAGCTCGTTCCGCTCGTGGACGACTGGACGGCCCGGTACCGAAAGGAAGCGGAACAGGAGGGAAGACGCTGTTTTCGGACGAGCAAAGGGAAGTTTCTCTCCCTTCTTCAGCAGTCGGCCTAGTTTCGCGCGGGAGGCCTGTACGCTCGCCTACCGGTCTTCCCGGACCGGCCTCGCGCGCGGATAGCGTATCTCCCTTGGGATCGATTGCGCCTCTCCGTAGAGGAGATAGGACCTCCGCGCTTGCGCAAAGGCCTGTTCGGAACCACGCCATTGCGCGGCAAGGACTCCCACACTCTGGCGGCGGGTCAAGATGGTTAAGATGGAGGAATTCCCGTAGAGCTTGCAGAGCATCTGCCTGCCGTTCGCTGATGCTGTTCGCAAAAGCGAGGGATGCGAGGCCTGGTTCGCCCGCGAAGCCAGATAGATGCCCAAGGCAGTAAGATTGGCACTGGTCCTCGGGCTGATCTCCAAGCGCACCGCCGCCCCACCGTGTTCTCCGGCCACCGGGTGCGCCTGAACTCCAGCGTAGCCGATCCGGTTGATTTCCTGGGCGAGCGAAAAGGCATCCAGTCCTCGGCTGGCTACGTATTGGAACGGTCTGTCGGTCCAGCCGACTCCAGAATCGGCGCCGAGATCTCCCAGGAACCCTGTCACCACATAGTAGAGCGGTGAGGTGGCCCAAGGGATATTGGGAGACGTCCGTATCCAGGGCAGATCAGTGTCTTCCCAGACCATGTCGCGCAGCCATCCCTCCATGGGGATGACCTGCAGGGAGCAGGGGTGGTTAACCCAGCCCCTCTGGTTCGCCATCCGGGCGATCTCTCCGGCGGTCATGCCGTGGACGTAGGGCACCGGAATCCGCCCCACGAACGACTCCCAGGGAGGATGGACGAGAGGTCCCTCGATCCGTCGGCCCCCCAGCGGGTTAGGCCGATCGAGCACGAAAAAGGGAATGCCGAGCTCGCCCGCCGCATCCATAGCTTCGATCATGGTGCTAATGTACGTATAGCTGCGGCAGCCGATATCCTGGAGCTCGAAAACCAGCGCGTCGAGGCCCGCCAGCATGGCAACGGTCGGGCGGCGCGTATCTCCGTAAAGGGGATAGACGGGGAGTCCGGTGAGTGGATCGCGGTGAAAGGAGAACTGCCGTCCGGCGCGAACGTCGCCGGAGATGCCATGCTCCGGGGCAAAGAGAGCGACGAGTCGGACTCCGGGCGCGTGCTTGAGGATCAGGCGGGTGGGGCGACCTGCCGAATCCACGCTGGCCTGATTGGTGATCAGACCGACCCGCTTCCCTGTCAAAGGGGCAAATCGCATGCGTTCGAGAACGTCGATCCCCAATAAAATGGAGGCTGCTTCCGCTTGCAGGAGAAGAAACCAGGAGAGGAGAAGTACGAGGAGCGGGCCCAGCTTCTTGACAGAGGCAGACGGGAGGCGATACGATTTGCCCGCCCAAGCGGGCGGGCAGTGCCGCGAAGGTTGGCTCCTCGGAATGCGCCTCATCAAAGGGAAGTCCATCAGTTCGGTGCGCCGTAGACGAGGAAGAGAAAAGAACGAAGAGGCCTACTTTAGTGCTTATGTTGCCTAAGCAGAGTGCCCCCCTTTTACCGCGTAAAGCCGGCGTGAGCCAGCACAACTTCGCGCTTTCCCGTGTCGAATGTGGCAGGCTGGCATTGGAAATGGAAGCCAGATCGCCGGACGGGAGTGGATTGGAGAGGTTCGGTTGGTTTGGTGACCGTAGACCGTAAGGCCGGGGATCTGAATCCCACCACTACCATGATACCTCCCAACCCGGACAAGCCCCTCGCACCGATCTCCGACCCGCTTCGCGAAAAGCTCTCCGCCAAGGTTGCCTACTTCTCGATGGAAATCGCGGTGGACGAGGAGATTCCTACCTACAGCGGTGGGCTGGGCGTCTTGGCGGCCGATACGCTCCGTGCTGCCGCCGGGTCGCTGCTCCCGATGGTCGGGGTAACCCTGCTTTATCGGCGGGGCTATTTCTTTCAACGCTTCGACGCCCAGGGATGGCAGCGGGAGGAAGCGGTGGACTGGTCTCCGGAAAACGTCTTATGCGAGCTTGCCGAGAGGGTTTCCGTCGTTCTCGAGGGGCGGACCGTGCAGGTGCGTGCGTGGCTCTTTTGGATTCGCGACGCGGGCGAGGGAACGGTTCCGATCCTTTTTCTCGACACTGCGCTCCCCGAGAATTCCGAGTGGGACCGCGCCCTTTCCTCTTTTCTCTATGGAGGGGATAGTCGCTATCGGCTCTGCCAGGAGGTGATCTTGGGCATCGGTGGGGTCCAGATGCTCCGCAAGCTTGGTTTTGGGCGGCTCGAGCTCTTTCATATGAACGAGGGGCATTCGAGCTTGCTCACGCTAGCGCTCCTCGAGGAGGAGGCCAAGCGCGCCGGCCGCACGGAGCCCACAGCGGAAGATATCGAAGCGGTGCGGAGCAAGTGCGCCTTTACCACCCACACGCCCGTCTCGGCAGGGCACGACCGCTTCCCGCTGGATATGGTGAGGAAGGTCATCCGATTGCCCGCGATTGCCGACGGCGAATGCAAAGGCCGATTTTGTTGCGATGGGGAAATCAACCTGACCCATCTCGCCTTTGAGTTTAGCCATTACATCAACGGCGTCGCCAAGCGGCACTCGGAAGTCTCTCGGGCGTTGTTTTATCCCGCGACGATCGATTCGATCACCAACGGTATCCACGTGCCCTATTGGGCGAGCCAGCCGATGCAGGATCTCTTCGACCGCCACATCCCTGGTTGGCGTGCCGACGCTTTCAGCATTCGCGATGCGATAGCGGTTCCTCTCGAGGAGGTTCAGCAGGCGCATGAGCAGAGTAAGACGCGCCTCATTCAGTACGTCAATCGAGAGACCAACGCGGGGATGAGCCCGGATGTTCTGACCATCGGGTTCGCTCGACGAGCAACCGCATACAAGAGGCCGGAATTAATCCTGACCGACATCGAGCGGCTCAAGCGAATTTCCGGTGGGAAAGGGCCGGTTCAACTCATTTTCGCTGGCAAGGCCCATCCGCGAGACGAAGAGGGGAAGCGGGCGATTCAACGAATCATCCAGTCGCAGATCCGCCTTCTGCCGGAAATCCGGATGATCTATCTCGCGGAATACGATCTGGCCCTGGCGCGGCTCTTGGTCGCCGGGGTGGATCTCTGGCTCAATACGCCGCAGCCTCCATTGGAGGCTTCTGGAACAAGCGGCATGAAAGCCGCCATTAATGGGGTCCCCAGTTTTTCGGTCCTCGACGGCTGATGGATCGAAGGGTGCATTGAGGGAGTAACCGGCTGGTCGATCGGTCCAGATCATTATCGGCGGAAGGAAGGCTCCGACGTTCCGAGGGACGCCCGCGATCTCTACGACAAGCTTGAGGAGGTAATCGTGCCCCTGTTCTACGGCGATTCCGAGGGATACGCGCGCGTCATGCGTCAAGCGATCGCGTTCAACGGCTCCTTCTTTCATGCACAGCGGATGTTGCAGCAGTACGTCCTGAAAGCCTATTTTGCTTAGGAAAGGATATTCGCCCAGGCGGAGGACAGGTGCTTCTCTCCCATGAGTTCTCCTTGGCGGACTGCCAAGAACGGGAGCTCGGGCACGAGTAAGAATCTCCAGAGGGGGATACGGCATGAACTCAGGCAGTGAGAACTCGGCGGAGGGTCTCGCCGGTCACGAAACGCTGACGCGGCAGGAGACGGATAGCATGGGATCGATCGCGATCCCGGCCGACTGTTATTACGGGGCGCAGACCGCACGCTCACTCATTCATTTTTCGATCGGTTCGGAACGGATGCCCCTCGAAGTGATTCGCGCTCTCGCTCTGCTCAAGAAAGCAGCGGCTCTGGTGAACCGGGAGCTAGGAGTTCTTTCAGGAGAGAAAGCCGGATGGATCGCTGCAGCCGCCGATGAGATCCTGGCAGGAAGGTTCGATGACGAGTTTCCTTTGCGGGTCTGGCAGACCGGGAGTGGCACGCAATCCAACATGAATTGCAACGAGGTCATCGCGGGACGAGCCAACGAACTGGCGGGAAGGAGACGCGGAGGGAAAGAGCCGATCCATCCCAACGACGATGTCAATCGATCCCAGTCTTCGAACGACGCTTTCCCTTCCGCCATGCATCTGGCTGTGGCGCTCGCGCTTCATCAGAAGTTCCATCCGGAATTGGACAGGATGGTCGACTGCCTGCGGCGGCGCAGTCAGGAGTTCTCGGGCATTATCAAGATCGGCCGAACGCATCTGATGGATGCCGTGCCCTTGACGCTGGGACAGGAGTTCGGCGGATATGTGGGACAACTCGAACTGGCGCTAGCCGACCTTCGCGATCGGATGGCTCCTCTCCTTGGACTGGCGATCGGCGGGACGGCGGTAGGCACTGGGCTCAATGCGCCTGCCGGCTTTGGCGAAGGGGTCTCTGCGAAACTGGCGGAGTGGACGGGATTGGCCTTCTTTTCTGCTCCCAACAAGTTTGCCGCCCTGGCTTCCCATGAGCCGCTCCTCGCCGTCAGCTCTTCCCTGCGCAACCTGGCGGCTTCTCTTCTCAAGCTGGCCAACGATATCCGTTGGATGGGCTCGGGTCCGCGCTGTGGGTTAGCTGAACTGCTTCTGCCGGAAAACGAGCCCGGCTCTTCCATTATGCCCGGCAAGGTCAATCCCACGCAGTCGGAGGCGTTGGCGATGGTCTGCATTCAGGTCATGGGTGCGGATGCGGCGGTTGGGTTTGCGGGCTCGCAAGGCAATTTCGAGCTCAACGTGTTCAAGCCGATGATCGTGTTCAATGTTTTGAACTCAATCCGGCTCCTGGGCGACTCCTGCCGCTTTTTCCGGACCTACTGCCTTGAAGGGCTGCGACCGAACCTGGACGTGCTTCGCAGCGAGGTGGAGCGATCCCTGATGCTCGTCACGGTCCTGGCTCCCCGCCTTGGGTATGATCGATCGGCGAAGATTGCTCAGCAGGCGTATCGCGAGCATAAGACCATTCGCGAAGTTTGCGTGGGCGATGGCTATCTCTCTGCGCAGGAGTTTGACGCGTTGGTCCGGCCGGAGGAGATGGTGGGAGACGGATGGCAGGGATGAGGGTGGGCGGATGCTCCGATCTTGTCCCTGAGTGCGAGGAGAGGTGCGGCACGGATGAAAAACCAGGAGAGGGAGAAGCGGGAGGGTTCGTATCGGCCGTCGGAGGGGAAGACGGGTGGGGGGTGCTGGTTCGTTTCGATGGAGGAAGTCCCCGGCGTGCGAGCGGAACTCGAGGGGAAAAGGATCGTCGTGACCAACGGCTGCTTCGATCTGCTTCACGTCGGCCATCTTCGCTGTCTCGATTTTGCCCGATCGCTCGGGGACCTGCTCTGGGTGGGAGTCAATGACGATCGATCGGTGCGATCGCAAAAAGGGGAGAATCGGCCCATTCACCCGGAGGCGGAAAGAGCAGAGCTCCTCGCCGGGCTGCGGCCGGTCGATCTCGTGACGGTCTTTCCCGGCAGGCGGGCCACCGCGTTTCTCCAAGCAGTCCGGCCGACGGTCTACATCAAAGGCGGTGACTACCAGCGAGAGACGCTTGACGCCGAAGAGAGGGAGGCGCTGGAAAGGATGGGTGTGGAAATCCGATTTTTTCCGCTGGTGGAGGGGAGATCAACCACAGCGGCTTGGGAGGCGCTGCAAAAGCGATGAGTTTACCGAAGAGAGTTTCCTTGGGGGTCCTCGGATCGGGGCGCGGCAGCAACTTCGCTGCAATCCTGGGCTCGATCGCCTCAGGACGACTCTCCGCCTCTATTTCCGTGGTCATCAGCGATCGGGAGGATGCCGGGATTCTGGAACTGGCTCGAGACGCAAAAATCCCGACAGTCGTCTTGCGCAAGGGGAGGTTCCGGACCTGGCTTGAGCCGGAGATCGAGGAGGAGCTTGCCCAGGCCCTTCGGCAGTTCCGGGTCGACCTGGTCGTTCTTGCTGGCTTTCTGCGGGTCCTCAAGGGGCCGCTTCTGGCCGCTTATCCGGGGAAGGTTCTCAATATTCATCCGTCGCTCCTGCCCGCCTTCAAAGGGAAGGAGGCCTGGAAACAGGCCTTGGAGGCGGGAGAAGCCGAGACGGGCTGCACAGTCCATTGGGTGGATCTCGAGGTGGACAGCGGTCCGATCCTTGGGCAAAAGAGAGTGCCGATTCTGCCCGGCGACACTCCCGAAAGCCTCCACGCCCGAATCCAAGAAGCGGAGCACCGTCTCTATGCGGAGGTCCTCCAGAGCGTCATCGAACGGAAACTATGGCAGGGGATCCACTCGTAGAAGAGCAGGAGCTCGACTTCTGGGGGAAGTCGAGGAGCGAGACGGCAATTCCCGGGGAGGGTGCGGAAAAGCCCCTTTCGGTCAGCGAATTGACGCGGAGGGTTCGTGCCCTTCTCGAGGCGGGCTTCTCCCGAGTATCAGTCGAGGGAGAAATCTCGAACCTTCGGAGCCCAAGTTCGGGTCATGTCTATTTCACCCTCAAGGATGAGCAGGCGGTCATCCAGATCGTCCTCTTTCGCTCCGACGCGGCTCGTCTGCCGAACCGTCTCCGAGAGGGTGCTGCGGTCGTCGTCCGAGGGCGGCTGACGATCTTCGAGGCGCGGGGTCAATACCAGATCGTTGCTACGGACGTTCAAGCCCGGGGCGAGGGCGCGCTACTCGAGCGGCTGGAGGCGCTCAAGAGGAAGCTTGCGGCGGAAGGGCTTTTCGATTCTTCGAGGAAGCGAAGGCTTCCGGTTTTTCCGGAAAAGGTCGGCCTGGTTACCTCCCTTAAGGGTGCCGTGATCCAGGATTTCCTGCGGATTCTGCAGCGGCGCGCCCCGGGGTTGGAAATCTTCGTCCGGGATGTGCCGGTGCAGGGAGTCCAGGCAGCCAAGGCGATTGCCGCAGCGATCCGCGCCTTTAACGGCCCTCCCTCCGTCGACGTTCTGGTGATTGCCCGCGGGGGGGGCAGTCTCGAAGATTTGTGGCCGTTCAACGAGGAGATCGTTGCTCGAGCTCTCGCGGACTGTCGCCTGCCCACGGTCTCGGGAGTCGGCCACGAAACCGATTTTACGATTGCCGATTTGGCCGCGGACCTGAGAGCTCCGACGCCCTCTGCCGCAGCGGAGTTGATCGCCCGGGATTGGAGCGACTGGCGCCGGGAGGTTGCGCAGTTGGGGCAGAGGGCGGAGCGCGCGGCTGCGAGAATGTTGGAGCTAAACCGCGAAAGGCTGGCGCGAGAGGCGGGCCACCCGTTTTTTTGCGAGCCCTCCCGCATGATTTTGCGCTGGCAGCAGTTGGTGGATGAGGAAGAAGAGGCGCTAGGCCGTTCGCTGCGGCACTCACTATCGATCAAGAGGGAACGCTGGGAATATCTCGTGCGCCACTGGAAGGCCCTGCGGTGCGAGGAGCAGATCCGGCGCCTGTCGGAGCGGATCGGCCAGTGGGCCGCCCGGCTGGCTACTTTGAGCCCGGAGTCGACATTGCAGCGCGGATACGCGATTGTTTTTGACGAGCAAGGTCGCATTCTGCGGAAAGCCGAACCCAATCTGGTCGATAGGGAAGTTCGGCTTCGACTCGCGTCCGGTCGTCTCGATGCGCGTGTGCTCCGCCTCGTCGCGGAGGAACTTCAGGCAGGACAGAAGGAGGCCTCCGCGGGGGGGACAGAATGCGGCTGAGAATATTTTTCTATCGAGTCGAAGCCGAACTTGACATGGATGGTGAACTTGGCGATGCTGTTCCTTCGCTCAAGGACGGGGTTTTGTCCCAAGTAGGGAAAGCGACGAATGCCCATGTAGCTCAGCTGGCAGAGCACGTCCTTGGTAAGGACGAGGTCACCGGTTCAATCCCGGTCATGGGCTCGGCCGCAAGGAAAAGGGCTTAGGGAACCGGAAAGATTAAGAAGGATAGAAGCGAGGAGTATTCATGGCGAAAGAGAGTTTCGTACGTTCGAAGCCGCATGTGAATGTAGGCACCATCGGGCATGTGGATCATGGGAAAACCACGCTGACCGCGGCTATAACCTCTGTCCTTGCCAAGAAGGGTCTTGCGGAGAAGAAGGGTTACGATCAGATCGATAATGCGCCGGAAGAGAGGGAGCGCGGCATCACGATCAGCACGACCCACGTCGAGTATCAGTCCGATCACCGTCACTATGCGCACGTCGACTGTCCGGGACATGCTGACTACATCAAGAACATGATCACCGGCGCCGCTCAGATGGATGGAGCCATCCTTGTTGTGAGCGCCCCGGACGGTCCCATGCCGCAGACGCGGGAGCATATTCTTCTGGCTCGCCAAGTGGGGGTTCCCGCCGTTGTGGTTTTCCTGAACAAGGTCGACATGGTCGATGACCAGGAGTTGATCGATCTGGTCGAGCTCGAGGTGCGCGAGCTACTGAGCAAATATGAGTTTCCGGGGGAGAAAATCCCGATCGTCCGGGGAAGCGCGCTCAAGGCCCTCGAAGGGGATCCTGAGCAGGAAAAAAACATCATGGCGTTGATCGCGGCAATGGACGAGTACATTCCCATCCCGGAACGTCCCAAGGACCTGCCCTTTCTTATGCCGGTCGAGGATGTCTTCAATATTGAAGGTCGGGGAACGGTGGTTACGGGCCGTGTGGAGCGAGGAGTGCTCAAGCGGATGGAAGAGGTGGAGATCGTGGGCATCCGTCCGACCGCCAAGACCGTAGTGACGGATATTGAAATGTTCCGCAAACTCCTCGAATCCGCAGAGGCCGGAGACAACGTCGGGGTTCTGCTCCGTGGCACCAAGAAAGAGGATGTCGAGCGAGGGCAGGTCGTTGCAAAACCGGGAAGCATTACTCCGCATACGAAGTTCAAGGCTCAGGTCTACGTGCTCAGCAAGGAGGAAGGGGGGCGTCATACGCCTTTTTTCGCGGGATACCGGCCCCAATTTTATTTCCGAACGACCGACGTCACCGGGAATGTGAAGCTGAAGGAAGGGGTTGAGATGGTGATGCCCGGCGATAATGTCGAAGTGGAGGTTGAGTTGATCACGCCGATCGCGATGGAAAAAGCAATGCGGTTTGCCATTCGGGAAGGCGGCAAGACCGTTGGTGCTGGCAGGGTGGTAGAGATCCTGGCCTAGCGAAGAGGTTGAATCCGGTAACGAATCTGCTTAATTAAAAAAAGAGTCCCGGTAACAGGGCAGTAGCTCAATTGGTAGAGTAGCGGTCTCCAAAACCGTCGGTTGGGGGTTCGAGTCCCTCCTGCCCTGCGGCTATGCGAAGCATTTCATTATCAACTTGGATTGCGATCGCGCTCGGCATTGCCGCTGCGATTGCGCTCGGATGGGCCTGGGTGCGAAACCGAAAGCGGGTGGAGGCCTTCCTGGCTGAGGTTGTCGGCGAGCTGAAAAAATGTGCATGGCCGTGGGAGCCGCAAGAAAAAGGAGCGCGTCGATACCGGGAGCTCATCGATTCGACCGTGGTGGTCGCCATCTCCTCGGTGATGCTGGCCGCGGTAGTGACGTTGGCCGACTTTTTGCTCGTTCGGGTGGTCGGCTTCGTCACGAGGCTGCACTTATAGATGCCCTTGTGGAATATCAATGAAACCGCTGGAAGAAGTGCGCGAAGCCGGATTGACCGAGGAGCGGGCCACGCCTGAAGAAGAGGGTCAATGGTACGTTCTGCACGTGCTGTCGGCTCACGAAGGACGGGTCAAGAAAAGTATCGAATGACACATTCAAACCGAGGAGATGGGAGATCTGATCGGACAAGTAGTGATCCCGGTGGAGCGCGTTTCGGAGATCCGGAGGGGAAAGCGTGTCCAACTCGACCGGAAAATCTACCCCGGGTACGTTTTCGTTCGGATGCAGCTTCGCGACGCGCAAGACAAGCTCGTCGAGCGGAGTTGGTACTTCATTAGGGAGACTCCCGGCGTCATCGGATTTGCGGGTGGGGAAAATCCCCTGCCGATGCCTTCTGAGCA
>JAQUAR010000219.1 GCA_028687155.1 Methylacidiphilaceae bacterium
CCGCTTTCTCCACGTCGTCAACCGGGGACCGGCGATAGCGGCCGCCCGCGCGCTGGGAGCCGGTGTCGCGCATCGGGGCATGCGTGTCCTCGATCTGGCCTGCGGGTCGGGGGTCTGGAGCCTTGCCGTGGCGCACGCCGATCCCGAGACCCGGGTCACGGCGGTCGATTTTCCAGGGGTGCTCGAGCATACGCGGCGCTACGGGGAGCGCCACGGAATGGCCGACCGTTACGAATACCTTCCCGGCAATATTCAGGAGGTCTCCTTGCCCGAAGCCCGGTACGATCTCGCGATCCTGGGCCACATCCTTCATAGCGAAGGGGAGGGGAAGTCGCGCAGGCTCCTCGGAAGGATCGCCAAGGCGCTCCGGCCGGAAGGGCGGATCGCGATCCTCGAGTTTCTCCCTAATCGGGAGAGGACGGGGCCTCTGGACCCGGTGCTCTTCGGGTTGCGGATGTTCCTCAACACGGAGGAGGGAGGGATCTTTTCGGCCGAAGAGTATGCCGAGTGGCTGGCCGAGGTGGGATTCCCCGAGGTGGAACCTTTCGATATCGGCTACCACTCACCGCTGCTCATCGCCTCCCGCAGGAAGAAATAGGGAAGAGATGAAGGCTCGCACGACGGCGCAGACGGGGAAGGAAAGGGGAAGACCAAAGCGGTCTCTCCCGGCGGCTGCCCTCGACCGGAGGACTCAGTTGATCGAGGCCACGATGACGGTGCTGATCGAGCATGGCTTCGAAGGGCTGCGGACTCGGCGGGTGGCCGAGCAGGCGGGGGTGAACATCGCCACCCTCCACTACTACTTTTCCACAAAGGAGAAGCTGATCCATGGACTGGCGGACTACTTGGGGGAGCGCTTTCGGACACTTCACGCGCCGGGGCCACCTCCGGTGCGGGACCTGGGGCTGGCACGGCTCCGGCAGGAGTTCGCCGACGTCGCCTTCTACTGGGCGAAGGAGAGGAGATTGCTGCTGGTGATGCAAGAGCTCATTCATCGCTCCCGCCGCTGCCCGGCGATTGATCAAATTCTGCAACCGCTCCTGGAAGAGTGGAGAGGCGAGCTGGAGGCGATGCTACGAGCGGGAAGGGAAGAGGGCTCCTTCCGAACGGAGGTTTCTCCCGCGGAGGGAGCGGCGCTGATGTCGACGGCGCTGATGGGTCTTTTGGGATCGCCAGATCTTTTCGACATCGTCTTTCGAGCTCTGGAGCGGGCGCTCGTGAAGCCCGAACTCTTAGAGCAAAACGAGGAAAAGAAGAATGGCGGTTCTGATCGTTCTTAGCCTTCTGCTCGGCTTGGCCCTCTTTCTTTTGCGGGAGGAGCGGCCGAAGGGCAGAGGGGTTCACCGCTCCAAACCGATGGCCCGGAAGCGATAGCCTTCTTGGGAGAGGAGGCAGCTTCTCCGCCGGAAACCTCGGAGGCCGAAGCATCCTCCAGGATCGCGAATTTCGGGGGAAGACCGCGACGCAAAGCATTCCTGAGGAAGGGATTGGCCTGGAGATCCCCCGAGAGTCGGAGCGTCTGCGTCTCCAAAAGTTCTCCACAGCGCCCCGCAAAGGTTCCCATCGTCTGCCCAAGCGAGTCGAAGATCGAGAAAAGGAGGATGGCGTTGGGGACCTCCGCCAACTTGTAGCTCCAGAGGCTGCGGAGCGTCGTGCGCAGATTGACGAACCAGTCTTCGTTTTCCGGAAAGAGAGCGTAGTCGACCTCCAAGCCGGAGGCCAGAGAGGCGGCGTCCCGGACATCGGATTCTTCGATCTGGAGGGCGATGCTGCAGACCGAGAGAAAGAAGAAGAGGCTCTTCTCCTCTCCGCTCGGGAGGCCGCGGCCGATCGCTTCGACGGCCTCATAGATCTTCGGGAACCTTCTCCGGAAATTCGGCAGGAGGCGCGCGGCGTTTTCATCGAGGGCTCCGATCCCTTCCAGGATCTGCTTTCCGCCGGTGGGAAGAGGAGCAAAGCGGAGAAGGGGCACGCGGACCGAATTCGGAAACGAGGCGGAAAGTCCGCTCTCGGGATCGAACCGGCCGAGTCGGAGCAGAAGAACGGTCGAGGAGGGGTTCATGGTCGATCGCTTCTCGTCTTTGCCTCGAGGATCTCGGGAAGAGAGGTTCTGGCCTTGTTGCGCACCCGAATTCCAAGGTGGCGAATTTCCCGGAGGATAGCGGTCAGATAGCGGCGGAAGGGTTTTTGCAGGAGGGGGGAAAGACCGAGTGCGGGTCCGCCGACCTCCGCAGGAACCATGCCGAGGAGAACCAGATCCGGGACCGGGCCGAGGAGGCTGGCAACTTTCAGGACATCGAGCAGGTCGACCTCGTGGGCCGTTCGGGCCGGGCCTTCCCTCTTCCAGAGCACTTCGCCGGGAAAGCGATAGATCGTCCCCGGTGGGTCGAGGCTGGCGACCGCATCGAGCACGAGAAGCCGGGAATGGTGCTCGAATTCGGAAACGAGGTCGAGACCTAAAACGCCGCCGTCCAGGAAGCGGACTTCCGGAGAAAAGGCATAGTTGGCCTCCAGAGTCCAGGTTGCCAGCACGCCGAGTCCTTCGTCCCGGAGGATCACGTTCCCCAAGCCGACGAGAGCAAGATCACTGGGTGGCCGGTCCGGGTCGTCGGCGCGCGATCTTCTCTCCTCCAAAGGCGATGGCAATGTCGCCCTCGCGCCAGTATACGGTTCGCCAGATCTCATAATAGACGTGGAAGGCGATCCAGGCGAGGATCAGGTACATCGTGAAGTGGTGGACCCAGCGGACCCCCATTCGGCCGCCGAAGGCCCAGTAGGTCCAATCGGTTGCCGCGTGCATGAGCCAGGGCCACCAGCCACCGACCGAGCTTAGGCCGCTTTCCAAGCTGTAGACGTAGAGCTGGAGTCCAGTGAAGAGCTGAAAGAGGAGCAGGAGATGGAGGAGCGTGAACCAGGCGGCGTTGAAGGTGTCGAGCTCGGCCGAGTCGAAGCGCTTCCTCCGGTTGAAGGTGAAAAAGTTAGCCAGCACCTCGAGGAATTCCCGTCGATGTTCCTTCGTCGGCAGGAGCTTGCGGACGGGACGCTCGAATCGGCTCAGGAAATAGAGGTAGAAGGAGACGACGCAGAGGACATCGACCAGGATGGCGGCGTAGAGGTGGATCGCCCGATTCCATCCCATCACGAATTTTCGGACCGCTGGCTCGGCGATCATGGCCTGGTAGTACGGGCGGGCGATGTAGATGCCGGTGACGACCGCCGCAAAAACCGCAAGAAAGTTGACCCAGTGGAAGATCCGCCAGCTTACGGGCATCCGGAGCACCCGAACGAGATTTCCGCTTGCTTCTCCTTTCATCGACAGTTCCTCCGCCGTGTCTTCCGGTCTACAGCACTTGATAGGTACCCAAGTCTCTCCCGCGGAAGTCGACGATGTGGACCGAGCAGGCGAGGCAGGGGTCGAAGCTGTGAATGGTGCGAAGAATTTCCAACGGCTGGTCGGCATTGGCCAGGCGGGTGCCGATGAGCGCCTCCTCGTAGGCTCCCCTCCTGCCTTTGCGGTCGCGGGGAGAGGCATTCCAAGTGGTGGGGACCCCCGCCTGGTAATTTTCGATCTTCCCATCCCGGATCTTGACCCAGTGCCCGAGCGCCCCTCGCGGGGCTTCGGATAAGCCGCAGCCTTGCGCATCCCGAGAGACCTGCGCGAAATCGAATGGGGTCCAGGTCAAGAGGTCCCCGGTCGCCGTATTCTTGGCGAGTTCCTGCGCCCAGCCGGCCATCTCCTCCGCGATGAGGTCGGTTTCGATCGCCCGCGCCGCCGTTCGTCCGAGCGGGCTGAAGAGCACGGTGGCGGGTAGTCCTCCCCGCCGCAGCAGCCCGTCGACCGCATCCCGGATCCGGGTATCCGC
>JAQUAR010000220.1 GCA_028687155.1 Methylacidiphilaceae bacterium
CCGGTCGGGAGGCAACCGCTTGCCTCCCGCGCCTCTGCTCCCGAAAGCGCGAGCATTGGGCGCTACCCGGACTTTGCCGGCGAAACCCCGGCACGCGAACCGTCGGCAGCACTGTTCGGCCGACGTCGTGGACGATCTTCCCTGGTAGTGGAATAGTTGTCTATGGTTTTAGGAACGGCTCTTTGCCGCTATGCGCTCAAGGCGGATCGGCTTTCCCTCCACGAAGTGGCGCTGGTCGAGAAGGGCATTCCCTTGGCGGCGGAAGACCGCGTAGACTTTCCCTTCGGAGCCGACCAGGACCTGGTCCTCTCCGACCCGGTATTCCGACTCCCAGGAATCGGCTTCCGTGCGGCCATCGGGCCAGCGGACGGTCCGCTGCATCACGGCCTTTCCGTCCGCCTCGAGGGTCAGCGTCATGGAGACGGTCGACTGGTCGGGCTCCTTCCAGCTTCCGGCGTACTCCCCTGCCGGGGAGGAGGAGCCAAAGCGGCACCCGGGGACGGCCAGGGCGAGGAAGAGGAAGACGGTCAGCGGGATTCCCGCGCGAATCCCGTCTCTCCCTCCTGCCAGCTCACAAATCAAGCTTCTCGGCATTGATCTCGATCAAGTTTCGGTCTGGATCGAGGAGGTAGATCTGTGGGAAGCCGGCGACCGAATGGGGATCGACCTTGATCCTGCGGAACTCGTCGGACGCCTCGGATGAGTATCCTTTCCCCCGAAGCTCCTCGAGGGTTTTTGAATAGCTGGCGACCCGCAGCGCAAAGTGGCCATCCCGCGAGTCGATGCCCTTGCCGGTGCGCAAGGTCTGGCCCGGGGAGACGATCAGATGGACGCGTTGGCCGTCCGGGAGCGCAAACCAGGCGCCCGGGAAGGGAAAGGGTGCCCGGGTAATTTCCTGGAGGCCCAGGATCTCGCGATAGAAGGCTTTCGAGCGCTCCAGGTCGGTGACCGGGAGGGCGACGTGGTGGAGGAGGGTGATGTTCATCGGCGTTCGTTCTCGGCGGATCAGACAAGGAAAGAGGGAGGGGCTGGGAAGCGTCTTTCTAAAACTCCTCCTGCAGAAGGTCGAAGAAGACCTGGATGCCCCGCTGGAACTCGGCCACCGGGATCCGCTCGGAATCGGAGTGGGCGCTCCAGGCCGTTTCTGCATCGAGGATCATCGGCATGAAGCCGTAGGCCACGATTCCCTTTTGGCGCAGGTAGCGCGTGTCGGTGAAGCCTGAGCTGAGGAGCGGACTCACCACCGCCTCGGGATAGTGAACGGCAACCGTTCGCTCGATGGCCGCGAAGAGGGGAGTGTCCCATCGGCTCGGAGGCGTTGGATCGGCCACCTGGTTTGCAACTTCGACGGTGACCGGCAGGTCGGCCACCGCGGCTTGGATCGAGGCGAGAAACTCCGCCGGATCGACCCCGGGCAAGAGCCTGCAATCCAGGGTTGCCTCGGCGACCGAGGGGATCACATTGATCTTCGGCGGACTGCCGACGCCCGCCGCGAGGCTGGTCAAGGCCACCGAGTTTCGCTGGATCGACTCGGTAAAGGGATGGGGGACCAGCGGCGCCCCGACCCGGGCCATCATCTCTTCCACGACCGGAGAAGCATGGCCGGACTCCTTTCGCTCGAGGAGCCGGTTGACCGTACGCATGAGGACGGCCGGAGCATCGTCCTTGGTCGGGATCGAGCCGTGGCCTGGTCGCCCGGTCGCCTGTAGCCGGAGCCAGACCGGCTGCTTGTCTCCCACCTGTACGAAGAAGACGAGCTTGGAGGAAGGAAAGAGATCGCGCGTGCAGAGCCCGGACTCATCGAGAACATATTCGGGTTCGATCTCCTTCCAGTGATTTTCGATCATCCAGCGGATACCGCGCTCTCCTCCGCTCTCCTCGTCGGCGGTCGCGAGGAAGAGGATCGACCGGGGCGGAGTGATCGCTGCCCGTTTGAGTGCCAGGATGGCCATGAGCTGCTGGATGCCCAGCCCTTTCATGTCGAGGGTTCCCCGACCCCAGAGAAAACCGTCTTGGACCTCGGCGGCAAACGGCGGGATCTTCCACCGGGAGGCATCCGCCGGCACGACGTCCATGTGATTGAGCAGTAGGAGAGGCTTGCGGGTGGGATCTCTTCCCGGGAGGCAAGCGAGGAGGTTGCGCTCTCCCCCGGAGCCGCTGCGATAGAGTTGGGGAGAGAATCCGTTCTTCTCCAGAATGTTTTGAAGAAAGTCGGCCGTCTTGCTCGTGTCGGCCGGAGGGTTTACGGAGGGAATCCGAATGTAAGCCTGGAGGATCTCCAGAGCTTCCTTGCCCAGGCGATCCCAGTCGATGGGAGAAGGGACGGTAGGAGGCATGATCGACCGGTTTTGCCGCATCCAAGGGGTGCTGTCAAAGAGGAAAGCGTCGCCTTGTCCCTCCGCCCGGCCGAAGCAGTCCCGCGGAAGATCGATCGGGGTGACGCCTGGCCGCCGATCGACGTACAGGAGAGGAAAGGAACCGAAATCCCGTAATCCGGAGAATTCCCCCATGTCCTCTCTTCACGTGAATCTCACCCTAGGCCACCAGACCTCAATGCCCCACATGTCCACTGCGCTCGATCCCCAGATGCGGGTCTTTTACCAGCGCAACCTCGATCCGTTCGACTCCTCCTTGAGCACGACCGACCTCCTCCGTGCGGCAGGGAATCTCCTTGGGTTGGTCCGCTCCAGCCTTTCCTGGGCGGGGCAGTTCTTTTCCGGGCAGGAGCTCCCCAAGCCCGGCTGCGCGAAGCCGAAAAGCGGGACGGGGAACCGGAGAGAGGAGAGGAAAGAGAAGGAGGAAGGACCGAAGCGGCCCGATCCCCGGCCGACGCCGGTTTCCGAGCCGGAGTCGAAAACTCCTCCTCCGCCCACTCAGGGAGCCCTGGACGGAGAGCGGGTGCGTCAGACCCGGGAGAAGGGCCGGAGGACGACCGCAGAGGCACAGGAGAGAATCCGGAGGGTCCGGAAGAGCGAGCCTGCCGAGAAGCGGGCGACGTTCGCCGGTCTCCCCCGCCAGTATGGCATCCGGCTGGCGCTGGAGCTTTCCCTCGGCCGGAGCCAGCGATCCAAGGACTTGGGGAAGGAGGGAGAACGCCCATCCCAGGGTGAGCCGCGTACGGGCGCGGCGACCGGAGCGGCTCTCCCCGGGATTTCGTTTCGGGGTTCGCTGAGCCTGCACGTACCCTTGGCTCGTCCTTCGGCATCCCGGAGAGGGGGGAGGTGAATCGGATGGTGCTGGCTCTCTTCCGGATCGATCGAACGGAAGCGTCGGGACTGCTCGTCAGGAGCTCGCCACCTTCCCGTTCTCTTCGAGGAAGGCTTGGGCCTCGGATAGGTCAACGAAGAGAAAACTGGGATGGGCCGCTTCCAGCTTCGCCCGGGTGTCATAGCCGGTCAGGAGGGCGCCTGAAAGGATGCCCGCCGCATGGGCCGCCTCGACATCGTGGACCATGTCGCCCAGAAAGATCGCCTGGCGCGGCTCTACTCGCCCCTCCTCCCGCATTTTGCGGAGGGTTACCCGCTTGTCGGCGACTTCCGTATGGATTTCGGCGAAATAGTCGAGGATCCCGTGCCGCTTGGCCTGATCCAGGAAATGACCATTTTGAATCGTGCTCAAGAGGATCATCCGTAAACCGTGGGTGGAGCAGAACTCGAGGAAGCCGGCGGCATGAGGCAGAAGGGGGATCTGCGGCCGGAAGAAGCGGAAGGCGGTATGGTAAAAGCGATCGAGGATCTCCAGCGGGATTTCCGGAAGAATCGTCCGATAGAAGTCGCGCAACGGAAGAAAAAAGCATTCCCGGAACTCTTCGAGATTCATGGTCGG
>JAQUAR010000221.1 GCA_028687155.1 Methylacidiphilaceae bacterium
AAAGACGACTCTCTTCGACCAGCTCCTCCGGCAGTCCGGTACGTTTCGAAGCAATCAAGCGGTGGCGGAGAGGGTGATGGACTCGATGGACCTGGAAAAAGAGAAGGGAATCACGATTCGGGCAAAGAACGCCTCCTTCCTTTACAAGGACTATAAAATCAACTTGGTCGACACGCCCGGCCACGCCGATTTCGGCGGCGAGGTGGAGCGAAGCCTTCGCATGGTGGACGGAGTTCTCCTGCTGGTCGATGCAGTGGAGGGTCCCCAGGCTCAGACGAAGTTCGTTCTCAAAAAGGCGCTGGCCGCCGGTCTCTTGCCGATCGTGATTCTCAATAAGGTCGATCGGGAGAATGCCCGACCGAACGAGATTCTGGATCAGGTGTTCGAGCTCTTTTTGGAGCTGGATGCGACCGACGAGCAGCTCGACTTCCCCGCTCTATATGCATCCGCCAAGGTGGGGTTTGCCGCTCGCGAGTGGGGCGGGGTCGAAGAGGCGCAAAAGCTCGGGATGGAGCCGCTGTTCGAAACGATCTTGGAAAAGGTTCCGGCCCCGAAAGCCGATGCGGCCGCCCCGTTCTCCCTCTTGGTCGCCAACCTGGATTATAGCGAATATGTCGGCCAGCTCGCGGTCGGCAAGATCTATGGAGGACAAATTCGAGTCGGAGACCCGGTGGCCTGTCTGCCGAGAGACGGAGTTCCGCGCAAAGCGCGCGTGACGCAGCTACTGGGCTATTACGGTCTCCAACGCCAGGAGCTCACCGAAGCGGTGGCAGGAGATATCGTGGCGGTGGCCGGACTCGAACAGGTGGAGATCGGGGACACCCTGTGCGATCGGGAGGATCGGCCGTCCTTGCCGAGAATCGAGGTCGATCCGCCGACGGTCCGCATGCGCCTGCTGGTCAATAATTCCCCTCTCTCGGGCCGGGAAGGGAAATTTCTCACGGCTCGGCACCTGCGGGATCGTCTCTTCCGGGAGATCCGCACGAATGTAGGGCTTCATGTCGAGGATAACGGCACAGGCTCCTTCGAGGTGAGCGGTCGAGGAGAGATGCAAATTGCGGTCCTGGCGGAGCAGATGCGCCGGGAAGGATTCGAGCTCATGTTGTCGCGTCCGGAGGTGATCTACCGGAAAGACGAGGCCGGCAACGTCCTGGAGCCATTGGAGACGCTCTACGTCGATCTTCCGCAGGGCGTCTTGGGGTCTCTGCTGGAATGCCTGGCCCGGCGGGGAGCGGAGGTCGAAAACATGCGGCATCTGCGGGATACGGTTTTCGTGGAAGCGGTGATTCCCACGCGCGGACTGATCGGTTTCGAGACCGAGCTGGTCAACATGACTCGGGGGGAAGGCATCGCGAGCCATCTCTTTCGAGAATATGGTCCTAAGCGAGGGGAGATTGTTCTCCGCGGCAACGGCGTCTTGGTCTCGATGGAGAAAGGGGTGACGACTCCCTTCGCGTTGGAAAATCTTCAGGAGCGGGGCCAGCTTTTCGTCGGTCCCGGAGAAGAGGTTTACGAGGGGATGATCGTCGGGGAGAATGCCCGGCCTGACGATCTCCTGGTCAATCCCTGCAAGGCAAAGCATCTGACGAACATGCGCTCGCAGGGAGATGGCAAGGGGATTCTCTTGGACGCTCCGCGGAGCCTGAGCTTGGAGCAGGCGATCGAGTATATCGGATCCGAGGAGTATGTCGAAGTGACCCCGGGGAAACTCCGGCTTCGGAAGAAGATCTTGAGCGCGGTCGAGAGGCGGAGGGCTGAGGCGACGGCTGGCGCGTAACCGTATCGATCCTTTTCTGGAGGATGCATGGAAGGCGTGATCGTCATCGACATGCTCGTCGATTTCGTCTGCGGGAAGCTGGCTACGGGTCGGGAAAGTGCCGTGGTCGGGCCGATCGCCGCACTGCTTGCCGCAGCGCGGAAGGCCGAGCGTCCGGTCGTCTATGTCGGCGACGCCCATCTCTCCCATGACCCCGAGTTGCGTGTCTGGGGGGAGCATGCGATGAAGGGGAGCGAGGGATGCCGCGTCATCCCGGATCTGGCTCCCCAAACCGGCGACTATCTCCTCGAAAAGCGGACCTACAGCGCCTTCTTTGAGACCGGGCTCGACTCGCTTTTGCGTTCACTCGGAGTGGAGACGGCGATTCTGACGGGCCTTCACACGCACCTCTGTATCCGCCACTCCGCAGCCGACGCCTTCTTTCGGGGCTACCGAATCGTGGTGCCGATCGACTGCGTGACTGCTTTTACGGAAGTCGAGCAAGGCTCGGGCTTGGAGGACGTCCATCGGCACTATGGGGCCGAGTTGGTCACGAGTTCCGATCTTGCCCGTCGGCTAGCTTGAGTAGCCGCAGCCGAAGAGAGGGTCTCCTATCTCCAGAAGAGAACGAGCAGTCCCAGGAGGAGGGGCAGATAGGCGATCGACGAGAAGAAAAGACCTCGTGCAGTCGCTCGGTTGGGCGCGTTGTGAAACCGGATGGCAGACCAGAGAAAAAGCAGTCCGAGGATCGCGGCACCGATGGTGTAGGGAAGGGCCGCTCTGCCCGCCACCATCGGCCAGAGGCTGGCCAGGGAGAGGAGTGAAGTGAAGAAGACGGTCTGGGAAGTGAGCTTCCGTCCGGTCGCGTCGACCACCACCAACATCCGGAACCCGGCCTTTTCGTAATCGTTGCGGTAGAGCCACGCGATCGCGAAGAAGTGGGGCATCTGCCAGAGAAAAAGGATGGCGAAGAGGAAGAGAGCGGTGCCATCGAGCGCGTTCTTGGCGCCTGCATACCCGATGACCGGAGGCAGAGCTCCCGAGACCGCGCCCACCCACGTATTCCACGGGCTGATCAACTTGAGTGGGGTGTAGAGGCAGACATAGGTGGCCAGCGTTGCTGCCGCAACCAGTCCGGCAAGCACATTCGCGAAGAAAGCAAGATAGGAGACGCCGGCCACTGCGCAGGCTACTGCCGCAGCGGCGGCGTGGGAGCCATCGACGCGGCCTGCCGCAATCGGACGATTTTGCGTGCGGATCATCTGGGCGTCCTGCCGGCGCTCGATCACCTCGTTGAGGATGGCCGCCGCGGCCGCCACAAGTGCCGTCCCTAAAACGGCATGGAGGGCGCCAAGACCGTCGATCGAATGTGCGGATCCGATGCAGTAGCCGACCAGCGTGGTGAGAAGAACCAGGAGCGTCAGCCGGAACTTGATGAGCTCCGCAAGCTCCCGCCACCATCGAAGGGGAGCCGAGAGCGCCCGGGGCGCTGGCGCCGGAATCGCGCTGCGGGTCGTGACGGCAGGAAGCGACAGCGGGGTCTGGTCGTGGATAAAGCCTTTCATGGGAATTGGCGTGGGCGGGCTCCAGCTTAGGCTGGTTAGGCTGGGCACTCCTTTCTCGTATCGCCCAGAGGGCTGTTGCCGCCTGCGAGAGCCTCCCTGGCGGCAAGCCAGCGATGGCGGTAGGCAATGCCAGCGCCGAGAACGGCGAGAAGGAAGAGGCCGGCTCCTAAGAGAACATGCACGGTCGTTGGGAAGACGGATTTTCCGCTCCAGATTACGGCTGCTCCGATGCCGATCTGCACGGCGGTAAGCACTAGAAACCAGAGTGCCGTTCGGCGCAAGGGTCCTCGCTTCTCTTTGCCGAGGACGCCGAAGGAGAGAGCCACGGCGCAGAGAAGGATCAGCAGGGCGAGCCCTCGATGGACCAGCTGCAGCTGAATTTGAAAAAGAGAGGTGGGCGCGATGTTTTTTGCCATCCGCCCCGCGTTGATCTGCGCGAGATCGGTTTCGGTGATCTGTGGCCAGAGGTGACCATATGCCGTCGGAAAATCGGGAATCGAGA
>JAQUAR010000007.1 GCA_028687155.1 Methylacidiphilaceae bacterium
GCGACCGAAAAGGATCACTCGGTCAACACGCAGATGACCAATCGCCTTCTCCTTGAGGCATTTGCCCGATGGGCAGTCGCGAAGAATCTCGTCAGCCCTGCCTCAGTCACCATCGAGCATCTGCACGAGTACCTGGCAATGGAGAGGGAGAGAGGCTTGGCTCCCGGCTCGCTGAAGGCGTCTATTGTCGCTCTGCGCCATTTTTTTTCCTACTTGCGACAAGAAGGATTGGTCTCCGTAGACGTTTCGCAAGATCTAGAGTTGCCCAAGGTTGGTCTGCGCATCCCTCGCATATTGTCTGAGAAGGATATGCTCCAATTATTATCCATTGAATTTCCACCAACGGAGGAGGGAGTGCGCAATCGGGCAATCGTCGAGATGCTCTATGGCGCGGGACTGCGGGCGAGCGAACTGGTGGACCTACGTCTGACTTCTTTCTTGCCCGAGGAGGAGCTGTTGCGCGTATTCGGGAAGGGCCGGAAGGAACGAATCGTCCCCTTGGGACGCGCTGCCATTCGAGCGCTCGAGGAATACCTACGAAGCGGTCGCCCCCGGCTTGTCGGCTCAAGAAGGTGCGACTTCCTTTTTTTGAAAAGAGGGGGAAGGCCGCTTAGCCGCTTTTCGATCAATCAGCTTCTTCTGCAGGTGGCACGAACGGCTGGGCTTCGCCATGGGATCCATCCGCACCTTTTGCGACACTCCTTCGCCACTCACCTTCTTCATCGGGGCGCCGATCTCCGCTCTCTACAGCTTCTGCTCGGACACGCCGATCTGGCCACAACGCAAATCTATACTCACGTGGAAATCGACCGTTTGCGAGAAGTCCACCGTAGGTTTCACCCTAGGGGACAGTGAGGTTTTGGGCTGGGACTGGCTTTTTACCGTTGATCAAAATAAGTTACCATCCCGTACGAGGTTTAGGGCGTCCTGCCGGAAGAGAGACCGCCTTAGACGTGGATATGGAACCTTTGGACTTCTCCCACCCAAGGAATAAGATCATGCTTAAGAAGCTACAGGTCAAGTTGATAAGGCTATTGTTACTGAGGAACGAATAAAAGCGAAGATGCAGCTGGAACGTCTTCAAGCGGCGATCGGCTATCAGTTCCGGAGCCCTCTACTGCTGCGTGAGGCTCTTACGCACCCATCCCATACCGCCGAAAGGAGATTCGAAGGCCCAAACTACCAGCGACTGGAGTTCCTCGGCGACGCCGTCCTCCAACTCGCGATCACGGATCATCTCCATGCCCTCTTTCCCGGGCACAGGGAGGGTCTTCTGACCAAAATGCGCTCTTTCCTAGTCAATCGATCCAGTCTTGCCGCGATTTCCGGCAAACTGGGCATAGGAGAGCTTCTTCACTTGGGTAAAGGAGAAGAAAAGAGCGGTGGTCGGACAAAGGAAACGAACTTGGCCGATTCGTTTGAGGCGCTGATCGGCGCCGTCTATCGAGACGGCGGCTGGCGCAAAGCCAAGGGCGTGATCCGCAAGCTCTTCGCCGAGGCCATCCAACAGCTTGCTTTCTCGCCGGAGGCCCTGCTCGGCAACCCCAAAGGGATGCTGCAAGAGCTGTTGCAGAAGCGAGGAGGGGAACCGCCCCGCTATCTGTGTGTGAGCCAATCCGGCGCCGCTCACCGGAAATGCTATCGCGTCGTCGTCGAATGGGGTGCCGAACGTCTCGGCGAAGGTTTCGGCAGCAGCAAAAAAGAGGCGGAACTCAACGCGGCAACTGACGCGCTCGCTCGCATAGCTCCCGGTAAGCCGCTCGGATTGTCTTCCGTTTCCCCTCATAAGCCACAATGAACTCTTCTCGAGTGGAAAACCCCATACGCCGCCCTAGTTTTTCCAAAGCAGCCGGATCTTCCGGCAAGACCTCTTGCTGCTGGTTCCTTTCTCTCCGAAGCACGGCTTCCAAGCGTCGCAGAAATCGATAGCCGTCTTCACACACCCGAGCCAGCTCCGGTTCACTGGAACGAAGATGACCAATCGCTGTCCAGAGATTGGGCTCACGCCTTCTCTCCTTCATCAACCAGAGAATCATCCCAAATTCTATGTCGAGCAGCCCTCCCGACCCCGTTTTGAAACGCTGGAGGAGAGGAACATCCGTATGGCGTTCCCGCTCAATCCGCTCTCGCATCGAGACGATTTTGTCCACGGGACAGGACGCAGCCCGGTCGCTCCATAGCCGATCCACCATCGCAATCAATCTCTCTCCCGTTTTCACGTCCCCCGCCACAAAACGCGCCCGGGTCAGGGCCTGAATCTCCCAGAACTGGGCTTCATCCGTGTAATAGCTCTCGTATGCTTCCAGCGGCAGCGCGAGCGGCCCTTCGCCGTGGGGCCGCAGCCTGTAGTCCACAGCAAAAAGAATACCGGCAGGGAGAGTTTCTCCGAGGAATCGATGGACGGCCAACGCCGCCTCCTCTCGAGAACCGACGCAGAGGCAATCGAGATCAGACCCGTACGCAAGTTCCCCGCCGCCGAACCGACCGAGCGCGACATACGCCAGACCGCTGGAGCCAAAGGTTCGACAAGCCAGCTCCAAGCAGGCTTCGGCAAGCGCCGTATATTCTTGTTGGACCTCGGGCAGATCAGCCAACCTCAAGATGTCGCGAAGCAAGATGCGCAAGAGCTCGCCACGCCGATAAAGCCTGGCGGCCAGCGCAACGTCCCCCTGTAAGCGGCTCAATTCTTCGAGGTAATCCTCCCTCCCCTTCTTCTTCCCCAAGGACCGGCTCTGCGTGATCTCCTCAAAGAGTTCCGGCTGGGCAAAGAGGATCTCGCTAAAGAAGGAGCTGGCGTCGAAAAGCTTCATCAGAAGCTCAAGCGCCTTGGGATTGACCGCTAGGGTTTCAAAGAGAAACGATCTGGCTCCATACTTCGAGACGAAAGAGACAAATCGGCGAAGAACGGCATCGGGATCAACCGCCGCTCGGAGCGCCTTTTCCAGAAATGGAGCTAAACGGCGATAGGCTCGCGCCGCCCGCGGAGCGCTCAAGAGAGAGTCCCTTGCTTGGAGCGCCTCGAGATTGCGCTCCGCCTCTTCCGGAGACGCAAACAACTCCAGGCGAACAGGCATGGCAGTTGACTCTCTTTTTATGAAATATTGCTGGAATAGATCATGAACCAGTGAGCGGTGGGATTGTAACGACGACTCGAACTCCGGAACGGCGAATCCGAGCGACTCCGCGATCTCCGCCCGCGCCTTTTCGTCGGTTGGAAGCAAATGGGTCTGAATCTCTTCTATCATTTGCAACCGATGTTCGAGATTTCGCAGAAACCCGTAAGCGTCGATCAGCGCATCCACTTCCGGTCGCGGCAAGATCCCGACCGTTGCCAATGCGCGCAATGCGGCACAGGTGGGACGGACTTGAATGATCGGCTGACGTGCTCCATAAAAGAGTTGAAGTGCCTGAACGAGGAATTCGATCTCTCGAATTCCTCCGGGACCGAGCTTTACGTCCCTCTGCCGCCGATCTCCGAGGAGGATTTCTCCATCGATCCTCGCTTTTATCGCGGCGATCTCCTCGAAGACCTCTTCCGAGAGATGACGCGGAAAACAAAATTGTTGTCGCAGAACCTCGAACTCGTACCCCAAATCCGGCTCCCCTGCGACAAATCGCGCCTTGATCAGCGCCATTCTCTCCCAGGTTTCTCCCGAAGCGGCATAATAGCGCTCGCACTCGGAGAACGATGGAACGAGCGCTCCGGCGTTGCCATCCGGCCGCAGTCGCAAATCTACCCGGAAGAGCGCTCCGACTCCGCCCGAATCCGAGAGAGCCGACACCACGCGTTGGGCCATCGTCGTGCGGAGCGTCTCCGCAAAGGCGGTCTCCTCGTCCTCGACAATAAACATGATGTCGATGTCCGAGCTGAAGTTGAGTTCCTCCGCGCCCAGCTTCCCCAGCGCCAGAATAGCAAGGGGCATCCGGTTTGCCCGTAGTTCCTCGCAAGCGATCTGGAGGACAGTGCCGAGACAAAAATCAGCAAGACGAGAAAGATCCGAGGTTGTTTCTTCCCACGAGTAAACGCCCGCGAAATCGAGGAAGCCGATCCGTAGCTGCTCTCGCTGCTTGAGCAAGCGAACCGCGTCTAGCTTCCTGGTCGCGTCGGCGCGAACCCCAGAAAGCTCGTGCCAATCCATCCTCCATCTGCCGGGACCACGGTTGGCAGTCTCGGGGGTCGCCACAACCGCAGAGAGCCAATCGATCCAATCTGGATGAGAGGCTAACCGACTGCGGGAGACGCGAGAAAACTTCTCGAAAGCCGCCAGGCCCGAGTCAAACGTCGAGAAGCGCCCTGAAACTCTCCCCATCGATCCTATTCCTCACCCGCTCGCGCCGCTCGGACCACGCAACCCGATACCGAAGGCAGACCGGTTTCCCACGTAAAACGTAAATAAACCGCAAGACACTCCTCTACAATAGCTTATTCCGCATTACCGACAAACCGTGATGCAAAATACGTAACAATCATATCGGCTCCCGCCCGCTTGATTGCGATCAGAGATTCCCGATAAGCGGCTTCCAGGTCGAGCCATCCATTTCTCGCAGCAGCCACGATTTGCGCGTACTCCCCACTCACCTGATAGGCCGCAAGAGGCAGCAGCGTGCGGGCACGGACTTGCGAAATCACGTCCAGATAAGGACCCGCTGGTTTTACCATGAGAACATCGGCGCCTTCCTCTTCGTCCAACTGCGCTTCCAACAACCCTTCTCTCAGATTCGCCGGGCTGAGTTGATAGGTCCGCTTATCCAGGTATCCCTTCCCTCTTCGGCTCCCGATTGCATCACGGAACGGCCCGTAGAAGGCGGAGGCAAACTTGACGGCGTAGGCAAGCACCCCCACCCGCTCAAGGCTCGCATCGTCCAAGCTCGCCCGGATCGCGCCAATCCTTCCGTCCATCATGTCCGAGGGGGCAACAAAGTCGACTCCCGCCTCACCGAGAATCCGGGCCATCTCGCAGAGCAGGCGTACGGTGGCATCGTTCTCGATCTCCCCATTCTCTGGATTCCAAAGGCCATCGTGCCCATGGCTCGTATAGGGATCCAACGCGACATCGGCAATCACGAGTAGCCCGGGAGCCCTCCCCTTGATCTCCCGAATCACTCGCGGAATTAGGCCGTTGGGATCGAGCGCAGCGGTCCCTTGTGCATCCTTCTTTCCTTCGGGAATGCAGGGGAAGAGAGCGATTGCGCGGATCCCCCTCTCCTGTAGCTCAAGGGCGAACCGACAAGCGTCCTCGGGCTTGTGACGGAAAACGCCGGGCATCGATTCGATCTCTTGCCGCAAGCCTTCTTCTTTGCAAAAGACGGGAGCAACCAGATCGTTGGCGGTCAGGAGATGCTCTTCGATCAGCCGCCGGATCCCTTCCGACGCTCGGAGTCTTCGGGGACGGCGCCGCAATACGAGTTTTCCGGACGGCTTGGCCATGCCTCCACGCTACGTTGTCCTCTTTTGTCTTTCCAAGGGCTTTTTTCTACAGATCTAGTCGGATCCTGATTCCACAGGACGGCGATGGGATGAGCAGGAAAGAATCGCACAACCTCCTCCTTGCTTTTCCCTCGTTTTTTGTCTCCCTAGGAAAAGTCTCCACGAGACCATCGGCTATGCCGCGCTTGCACCAAGTCCAACATCCCATTCTTCTGGATCGGATTACCCGTCTTCGGGATCGGACCACCGATCAACGTCTCTTCATTCATCTGCTGGAAGAAGCCGCCTTCGTTCTCGCCGTCGAGGCGACACGGGACCTCGGTCTGCAGACGGTACCCGTCGTCACCCCCCTAGAAGAGGCTCAAGGGCCCATCCTCGCCGACTCGATCGCGCTCGTGCCGATCCTCCGAGCCGGCTTGGGGATGCTCCGGCCCTTTCGCGCTCTTCTCCCGCAAGCCGCTGTTTCGTTCGTCGGAGCCCTTCGGGAAGAGGAGACACTCGAGCCATCGGTCTATCTTGACCGCATCACCCCCATCGCCCGCGATACCTGCGTCTTTCTTCTGGATCCGATGCTTGCGACGGGGGGCACCGCAGCGGCAGTCCTCACGCTTCTTCGGAAACGGGGCGCCGGTCGGCTCCGTCTGGTCTGCTGCCTAGCCTCACCAGAAGGAATCCGCCGAGTGCATGGAACCCATCCAGACGTCGACATCTATGCCGGAGCGATCGATCGAGAGATCGACCGTCAAGGTTTTATCCTTCCCGGGTTGGGGGATGCGGGTGACCGGCAGTTTGGCCCTTGCCCGACTTTCCCATGAAGAGCAGTGGGTTGGCCATCGGAAGATGCTTCTTCGTTTCCTAGATAAGCACCATCATACATCCATGGTTATCCTCTCTTATATTCATTATTACTTCATCTTGCATCCAGCATCCCTCATCGTGCCGGGGCTCCGGTCTTTCTTCGCGCGTCCAGCTACCAAGAAGTGTGCCTTGTCTCTCTTTCGGTAGAAAGAGCTTTGCCTTCCCTCGGCAAGCCAATAACGTTGCCGCCATGGAGACCTTGGAGAGTCTTCGAGCCCTTTACCACCAGCCCTTTCTTTCTTTGTTGACGCAGGCGCGCTTGGTTCACGCGGCTCACCATCGCGACCAGGAGTTCCAGCGATGCGAGTTGGTGAACCTCAAGGGAGGCGGCTGCAGAGAGGACTGCCGCTACTGTGCGCAGAGTGCCCGGTATACGACGGGGTTGAAGATTCACAAGCTTCTTGAGCCTGCGGCGCTTCGTCGGGCGGCAGAGGAGGCACGCAGCCACGGAGCTACGCGCCTCTGCCTGGGGGCTGCCTGGCGCGGCCTCAGGGAAGGTGACGAACAACTGGAGGCGGTCTGTCGACTCGTGGAAGCCATCCGAGAGGAAGGTTTGGAGATTTGCGTGACATTGGGGCTCCTCGATCCGGGAGCAGCCCGTCGTCTTCGGGAAGCGGGGGTCATGATCTACAATCACAACCTGAACACGGGACCTCATTTTTACGAACGGGTTGCGACGACTCACACCTTTGCGGACAGGATCGCGACGCTGCGGGCGGCGCAAGAGGCCGGCCTCCGGTTATGCAGTGGAGGTATTCTCGGCATGGGAGAGAGCGTCGATGACCGCTTGGAGATGTTGCTCGCGCTTTACAAGCTCGACTCTGCGCCGGAGAGCGTCCCCCTGAACCTGCTCGTTCCCATTCCGGGCACTCCGCTAGCAACGCAATCCCCGGTCGACTCGTTTGAGCTTGTTCGTCTCATCAGCGTGACCCGGATCCTTTTGCCCCACCCGCGCATTCGATTGGCGGCCGGCCGCCGCAGCCTATCTCCGGAGGCCCAAGCACTCTGCTTCCTTGCGGGCGCAAACTCGCTTTTTATCGGCGAGCAGCTTCTCACCACTCGCAATCAGTCCTTAGACGCCGATCAATCTCTCTTTTCGGCTCTGGGGATTGAGGCGTCCAGCCCTGCCCCTTGTGGAAGCTCTTGAGAAGATCTCGATTCCTTGCGGGCTCTCCTCAAGAAGCTCTCCCTTTTGCGGCAACGCCCGTCGACCCTTCGTTCGACCCGGAACGTTCCCGTGGCCGGCACGAAAGGGGAACGTCCTCGACAATCCGCGCCTAATCTTTTTAGTCTATAGCAGATGAAGACATATTCGCATCCAGAGGCCCTGGTCGAGACGGCGTGGCTCGCGGATCATCTGCAAGACCCTGGCATTCGCATTGTCGAGAGCAATGAGGATGTCCTGCTCTACGACACCGGCCATATTCCGGGGGCGGTCCACATCGACTGGCGAGCAGACCTCAACGATCCATGGATCAGAGACTACATTGCTCCGGATCAATTTGCCGCTCTGTGCCGCAGGAACGGGATCAGCGAAACGACGACCTGCATCTTTTACGGAGACAAGTCCAACTGGTGGGCCTGCTATGCACTCTGGGCGTTCCGCTTGTACGGGCATGACCGCGTGAAGATTCTCAATGGTGGCAGGGACAAATGGATACGGGAAGGGCGTCCGATGGTCCGCGAAAAACGTTCCTATCGAGAAGTGCCTTACGCGGTGCCCACGGTCCGGCACGACAAGGAGATTCGGGCATTCTACGACGAGGTGCGGGCCTTTTTGCAGACGGGCGGGCCTTTGATCGACGTCCGGAGCCCGGGCGAGTTCACGGGCGAGCTCCTCCATATGCCGGAATACCCTCAGGAAGGAGCCCTCCGCGGCGGTCACATTCCCGGTGCCAAGAGCGTGCCTTGGAAAACGGCCGTTCGTGAGGACGGGACTTTTAAATCGGCCGACGAGCTGGCCAGGATTTACGAGGAAGGTTGCGGGCTTTCCGCAGATCAGGAAGCGATCGTCTACTGCCGCATCGGGGAGCGCTCCAGCCACACCTGGTTTGTCCTGAGCTACTTGCTTGGTCACAAGAGGGTCAGGAATTACGATGGGTCTTGGACCGAATGGGGGAACCGGGTCGGTGCCCCCGTCCAACGGCCGTAGAGCAGTGTTTGACGTTCGACCAAATTGGGTCTTGACTCATCCTCGATGCAAAACGTCGACCCAGCTTTACCAGCGCGACTTGAAGAGATCGTCAACCTTTTCCAAAATCTTCCCGAAGAGGAGAAGCGGGAACTGCTCATCGCCTACAGCGATCGGACTAACGAATGTTCTCCCAAGGAGGGAGAGACATTTACGCTCTCCGATATCCGCAAGGATGAGGAGTGCACGGATTCGGTAGGAGTCTTTTTGAAGGCCGATTCGGACAATCGGCTCCTCTTTCGGATGTCCCTCGGCTCTCATGTGCAGACCCTTACGCGTGCGATGGCGTCCATCCTCTGTCAGGGTCTGGCTGGCTCTACCGCAGAGGAGGTAATGGCGGTTCCCAGCGGTTTTGTGCCGAAAATCGTGGGCACGGAGCTGGTGCGTCAACGGAGTCAGACCGTCTATTACATCCTCGCCCGAATGAAAAGCGCCTGCCGTCAGCTCGTTGCCGAACGGAGGCGGGCCAACTTAGCGAGTTCGACGTCATGAGCTTCGACGGGGAAGACGCCGAGGCAACTTATCGTGCGCTGGGTCTAGGGAGAGCTCCTTTGCGGCTGGATAGCGAGTCCAGCCTCCGGGAAAAGGCCGTCGCGCTTGGAGGAGAGACTTCCGACTTCCCGCGAATGCTCGTTGGACGGAGCCGCTACGAGAAGGTCCTGGACGAACTCGTTACCCGGCGGCTTCGCGATGCTGCGAGCGAATCCTCCCCTTTCCCGCCCAGTTTTCTCATGCCATACTTCCGTGAGCGGTTCCGACCAGCCGCGTATGATCAGCTGCTGCGGGAGAAAGATCGCCGGTCGGATCTCGAAACCATCCCGCTGTCAGCGGATCAGCGAGCCCATCTGTATCGCCGAACCCTTGTGCAAAGGGTTCTCTCGCACATCGAGCGGCGATGGGTGAATAGTCGGGCTGGACTCGATCTGCTTTGGCAGAAGATCGTCGGCCCGGAAATCGCTTCGGAATCACAGCTCGTTCGCATCGACCGGACTACCAAGAGGGCGATTCTGCGATCACTCAACTCTTCGCTCGCTTTCTCGCTACGTCGGCAGCCGGATCTCCCTCACAAGCTTTCCGAAGCTTTGGGCATCCCGATTCGCGAGATCCGCGTGATCTCCTAAAAACCGGCGTTGCGGCCGGATGAAAGTGCCGCTCAGGAAACGGTGGCCGCCATGACCTTGGACATTCCTTCCCCAATCTCCGCCGGAGAGCGGATGACCGAGATTCCAACCGCGTCGAAGGCCTCAATTTTTGCCTCCACCGTGCCGGCGGCTCCCGTAATGACGGCCCCCGCGTGCCCCATACGCCTTCCCGGCGGTGCCGTGACTCCCGCCAGGAAAGCCGCCGTCGGCTTTCGAGAGGAAGTTTGCCAAAATGCGGCCGCATCCTGTTCCTCACGCCCTCCGATTTCTCCAATCACCAAGATCGCTTCCGTCGCGGGATCCCGATCAAACATTTCGATGACCTCTTGCAGCCCGAGCCCGTGAATGGGATCACCTCCGATCCCAACGCAGCTGCTCTGCCCAATGCCCCTCTGCGAAAGCTGCCAGACCGCCTCATAGGTGAGAGTCCCGCTGCGAGAGACAATCCCCACCGGGCCCGGTTTATGAATGTAGCCCGGCATGATGCCGATCTTGCATTGCCCCGGCGTAATCACTCCCGGGCAATTTGGCCCGATCAGGCGCGTCTTCGTATCTTCCAAGCATTGGCGGACCCGAACCATGTCGAGCGTGGGAATGCCTTCGGTTATGCAGACGATCAGCTCGATGCCGGCGGCCGCCGCCTCCAGAATGGCGTCCGCAGCCCCGGAGGCGGGCACAAAGATCAAGCTCGCATTGCATCCGCTCGCCTGCTTCGCTTCGGCCACCGAATCGAAGATGGGCACCCGTTCATCAAGCTTTTGCCCCCCTCTCCCCGGCGTCACTCCAGCCACGATGCTCGTCCCGTACTCGAGGCACGCACGGGCGTGAAACGATCCGGCCTTTCCGGTAATACCCTGAACGACGACCCGGGTGGAACCATCGACAAGAATCGCCATTTATCGAGTCTCCCTAGCTGCGGCTACGGCTTTTTGGGCCGCGTCCGCCAGATCGTCCGAGGTCCGGATCGGCAAGCCCGACTGTTGCAGGATCGCCTTGCCCTCTTCGAAATTGGTGCCTTGCAGCCGCACGACGATCGGTACCTTGGGCTTCGTATGAGAAACGGCTTCCACAATGCCTCGGGCGATCACATCGCATCGCATGATGCCGCCAAAGATGTGGACGAAAATTGCTCGCACCCTAGGATCCGCCATCAGGATGCCGAACGCCTTGGTTACGTGGTTTTGATCGGCTCCGCCACCCACGTCGAGGAAGTTGGCCGGTTCTCCTCCGTAGCGATGAAGGATGTCCATCGTCGCCATCGCAAGCCCGGCCCCGTTGACCATGCAGCCGATTTCTCCCGAAAGGCCGACGTAATTGAGGCCGGCCTTCAAGGCCTCCCCCTCACGGACATCCTCAACCAGCTCGTTCCGGTAGGCAGCAATCTCCGGATGTCGAAAGAGAGCATTTTCATCCAAGCCGATCTTGGCATCGATCACGGCGATCTTCTCAGTTCCGATCACGGCAAGCGGATTGATCTCGGCAAGGCTCGCGTCACATTCGCAAAAGAAACGATAGAGCCGAACGATCAGATCGGCTGTCTGAGTGAGCAGAAGGCCGCGCAGGCCCATGCACGCAGCGAGTTCTCTCGCTTGGTACGGCCAAAACCCAACTTGGGGATCAACCCATATCCGATGGATGGTTCCCGGACTCTCTCTGGCCACCTCTTCGATATCGACCCCGCCATGAGCGCTGCCGACCACCAGGGGGCGTCGACGTCCACGATCGATGAGGATCGCTAAGTAGAGCTCGCGGCTGATCTGCGGCGCTTCGGCAACCAATACCTTGCTCACCGATCGTCCTTCCGGGCCGGTCTGCGCCGTGACCAAAACACCTCCAAGCATCGCCCGTGCCACTTCTTCCACCTCCGCTGGGTGTCCGCAGAGCCGCACGCCTCCGGCAAACCCGCTCAGGAAGCGCCCCTTTCCTCTCCCGCCAGCCAAAATCTGCGCTTTCACGACGAAGGGACCCATGGCTAGCCCCTCCGCAATCCGCCGCGCTTCCTCAGGCCTCGTCGCCACACCCCCGGGCGAGATGGGCAAGCCATATCGACCCAGAAGACCCCTTGCCTGATATTCGAAGAGATTCACGGAATAACGCCTGTCTTTCCCTCGCGAGCACGGGATCGCGTCGGTTCCCCCGCTCCCTCCATCCGAGTGGCAGGAACGAGAATCGCATCGCGCATTCCGTGAACCAGTTTCTTGTCTGCGGGACAGATGGTCGCCAAGACGCCGCCGAGTTCGGTTTTCCCGTCCAGCGCAAAATAATAGGGAGAGATTCTGACGCGCCCGGTCATTCGTTCTTCCCCTCCACTCGACGTAAAAAACCGATGTTCAACGAGCGCGCCCTTGGCAAATCGCTGCAAAAGCCAAGGATGGGACCCAAACTCCTCGAGCGCATGTTCAATCCGTTTCTGCCACTCGGCTTGGGCCAAATCGGATCCCACAAAGACTCCCCGAGAACCCCAGGCAAGAGGAGAAAAACCAGATATCTTGAGGACCAGATCTCTTTCCGATTGGCTAAAATGGCCGAGTTCCCGCCAATCGTTGATCTCCAAGCCTGGATAGACCGCCTGTGGAGGAAGAGGAGCTGGATCGAGGATCCAGCTCTGAGGAATCATTTCTCGCAGGAGTTGGAACCCCTTGTCCGTGAGCTGGCGCCGCCAAAACTCCCGCAGCGGCCGGAACCAGAAAAGCGCAAGCCACAGCTTCTCTTCCAGGTAGGGCTTCGGCGGCGGTGTCATCAGGACTCGATCTGGATCGAAGCTCTCTCGGATCGTGGAGAGGCTTTCCCAGTCGAAGCACTCGAAAAAGCGGTAGATCGCACGGTCGCTGCAGCGATAGTCTTCCGCTGCGCACACCCGATCGGAACCCACCAGGTACTCCATTTCAGGCCGATAGGAAGAGGCTTCCTCAGAAACCACGACGTCCCCCGTCGGAAAGAGGCGGGCAAACCCTTCCTTCATCTTGCCTCCGCCTCCTAGAAGAGCCGAATCCCAGCGCGAGAATTGCTCCTGCAGCCAGGCCGTCACCCCAATGCCTCCCGGCACGCTATCGAGCTCGCACAGGGCGAAGCCCGACTCCGTCCAGAGAAGATCAGGCCGGATCACGCGCGGAACCTGGTTCGCCAATGCCGGGTGCCGTGCAAGAGAGACGAGTTCTGCCGGCTTACCTCGATCGAGGAGTTCGGCGATCCAGGTTGGCGCCCTTCCCTGCACGCTCCATCGGTAGAGGAGATTGCAACCCTGCACGAAATGCTGCAGAACCGGACCCAGCCTTCCTAGCAACGCGACATGCCGCTCGCTTAAGGGGAATGCGGCATCGCTGGCGCGCCATTCCTTCTCGGCAAGCAGCCCGGAAGTCGGCATTCCGCTGCGCAACAGCGACAATCGATCGTGGGCGTTCAAAACCTAATCGGATCCTCGATGTCCGCCGGATTTAGGCAATCTTTGCAAAAACAGCTCCCCTTTCGAACGTGATTCGACCGCATTTTCTTCGCAACATCCTAGCGGGAACTTTCTGGCCACCCCCCAACCCGCGAGGCCGGCGCGGGAAGCCCACTTTCGAGCTACCTCCAGAAGAGGAATTGAATCCAGACGTTCTCATAGCTCGCCGGACATCGGCTCGTCAACCTCTTCTCGGGCATGGGAGAGGGCAGACACGCTTCCTGCAAAGAACCATTGAGCACCCTTCTTCGATTAGCTGCCCTTATGCACAATCCGATTCTCTTCGACGGTTTTCGGCTTCTGATTCGACGAAACATCGCTCGATCATAGGGATTCATCCAAGGGCTTGCGCCATCCCTCGCGAACCGCTTATATCGGTCTCGCCATGGAAGAACTTATCATCGTTGGTTCCGGTTGCGCCGGCTGGACGGCGGCGATCTATGCCGCGCGCGCGAACCTTCGCCCTCTCGTCATCACAGGAACAGAGCCGGGGGGGCTTTTGACAACGACTACCCTTGTCGAAAATTTTCCCGGTTTTCCCAACGGCATTCAGGGAGCTGATTTGATGGTCGCCATGGAAGAACAGGCCAAGCGTTTTGGAGCGCGAGTCCTCTCCATGGCAACGGTAACCCAAGCCCGGCTTTCCGACGTCTTGAAACAAGTCGTGCTCGAGGATCAGGTGCTGGAAGCCAGAGCCGTGATCCTCGCGGTGGGAGCTCGTCCAAGGCACCTGGATGCCCCGGGAGAAACAGAGTTGGAGACGCGAGGAGTCAGTTATTGTGCGACCTGCGACGGTGCCCTTCCCGCGTT
Organism: Methylacidiphilaceae bacterium; assembly: GCA_028687155.1. Lineage (GTDB taxonomy): Bacteria > Verrucomicrobiota > Verrucomicrobiia > Methylacidiphilales > Methylacidiphilaceae > Methylacidimicrobium. The sequence goes on from JAQUAR010000007.1 coordinate 13,872, forward strand.
TCGCAATCAAACCATGGTGGTCGTGGGCGGAGGCGATTCCGCGTGCGAGGAAGCCCTCTACCTGACTCATTTCGCCTCTGAAGTCTACCTCATCCACCGGCGGGATCGGTTGCGAGCCTCTCCGATTATGGCCAATCGCGTCCTGAGCGACCCCAAGATTCGGCCGGTTTGGAACACAGTGGTCACCGAGGTGATGGGACGCGACAAAGGCAAGCTCACGGGGTTGAGTCTCCGTGATCTGCACACGGGAAAGGAGAGTGCGCTCTCTTGTGCGGCCCTTTTCGTCGCGATTGGCCACCAGCCCAGCACCGACTGTTTTCAGGGGAAGATCGACCTCGACGAACGCGGCTATATCCGGGTCGACGATGGTTCCCGAACTAGCCAGCGCGGAGTATTTGCGGCAGGAGACTGTGTCGATTTCACCTATCGGCAAGCAGTGACGGCGGCGGGAATGGGCTGCATGGCCGCCCTGGATGCGGAACGGTATCTCTCCGCGCTCTCCACACCTTCCCACGCTTGATTCGAGGCTGCCCAAGAGATAAACTCAACTTTTTTACAAGAAAGCCAATATGGTAACGGTTCAGATTGAGGAGCTCACTCCCTGCCGGAAGCGACTCCGCATTGAAGTTTCCGCCGATCAGGTCACCCAAGTCCGGAAGGAAGTGGTCGGGCGCTACACCCAAATCGCACGGCTGCCGGGGTACCGGCCAGGAAAAGCTCCCATTCCTCTGGTCGAGAAACAGTTTCAGAAGGAGATCGACGAGGAGCTTCAGAAGATGCTCGTGACCCATGGTCTTCGAGAAGCCATTCAAAAGCAGCAGATCGACGTAGTCCGCGGGCTCGGAACCGAGGACGTACGCTATCTCAGCGGGCTCTCCTTTTCCTTTGCAGCTCTGGTCGATTGCGCTCCTGCCTTTGCCCTGCCCGATTACTCGGCGACAGCCCTTCCCCGAACGGAAACCGAGGTAAGCAAGGAGGAAGTGGATCAGGCGGTCGACAAGCTGCTGGAAGCACGTGCCACGTTTACCGACGTCCCGGCTCGCCCGTTGTCCGAGGGCGACTATGCAGTTCTTCGTTACGAAGCGACCATCGATGGCCAGCGGATGAGAGACGTTCTCCCCGCCGCAGGAGTTCTGGCCGGGGCCGAAGACCAGTGGCTCCTGATCAAGCCGGGCGTCTTCGTTCCCGGGTTCACGGAAGGAGTCATCGGCATGGAGGTTGGGCAGACCCGCCAGCTTTCTGTTCGCTTTCCCGAGGACTGGTTTTTTGAACCACTGCGCGGAAAGACCGCAGAGTATTCCATCACCCTTTCGGCGCTCAAGGAACGCCATATTCCCTCCCTGTCCGATGACGTCGCCAAAGAGATTGCCGGGACGGATCAGTCTGGACTCCTTTCGATGGTGCAATCCGCGGTGGAAACGGAGAAAAAGCGGCGAGCGCGGCGCGAACAGAGTAATCATATTCTGAATTCCCTTCTTGGATCGGTGGAGTTCCCGCTACCGGAGTCGCTTGTTGAAGAAGAAACGGCAAACGCAGTTCGAGAAGTCGTTGCGGAAAATCAGGAACGCGGCATCCCTCTGGCCGTGCTCGAGGAGAAGAAAGGCGAAATCTTCTCGAACGCTCGACGGCTGGGCGCTCAGAGGGTCAAGCTCCGGTTTCTCATCGACCGGATCGCGAAGAACGAATCGGTTACGGTCAGCGACGAGGAGTTCTCCCGATCGGTTGCTTCGCTTGCGCAGCGCCAGAATCTCCCTCCACGGCAATTCATCCAGCGAGTCCCGCGCGAAAGCTTGGAGGCCCTGAAAAGACAGCTCCTGCTGGAGAAAATAATGGACTTCCTCATCGAAAAAGCCAAGGTTGCCTCCGTATGACAGAGCAACGGTTCACCGCACAGATCATTCCGTCCGTCATTGAGCAGATTGGCCGAGAAGAGCGTCGATACGATGTCTATTCCCGGCTCCTCAAAGATCGCATCATCTTCCTGGGCGTTCCCATCGACGACATGATTGCCAACGTCGTCATTGCGCAGCTGCTTTTCCTCCAGATGGAAGACCCGAAGAAGGATGTGAGCATCTACATTCACTCTCCCGGCGGATACGTCACGGCCGGCATG
>JAQUAR010000222.1 GCA_028687155.1 Methylacidiphilaceae bacterium
GTTCCGGCAGCAATTTTGCCAGATCGTAGCGGCGATGACCGCCAGCGGTATGTTCCGCCGGCAAGCGGCCCTCCGCTTCCCAGCGCCGAAGCGTCGTGATCGATACGCCGAGCGCATGAGCTGCCTCACCCATGCTAACCAACCTCTCCATTTTGGATGGTATAAAACAGATTTACTCACCTTTCAAGCAAACTGTTCAAGCCCTTCGACGCTGCCCTGGTTCGGATTCCGGCCGGCGCGGTCGACTGGCCGCTCCATGCTCATGCAGCCCAATGGGAGCTTTACGGGGTCGAGGAAGGAAAGGGATGGGTTCGGCTCGGTGAGCGGCGGATCGATATCGGGCCGGGAGACTGGTTCCTGGCGAAGCCGCAGGAGGCTCACCAGATCGAAAATCCGGGTCCGGGCGATCTGCTGCTGCTCGTGATCGCCAACAACCCGGAGGTGGACTTCGTATCCTACCCCCGGTCGGGCAAGTTCTTCCTCAAGCCCGAGCGAAAGATTGTTAGCGAGAGCCCGCTCTCCTACTACGACGGGGAGGAGTAGTTGGAGTAGATCCTTTTACGCGCGCCGGGCTTCTCGTCCGAGAATTTCGGCAACCTCCTCGGCCGAGGGCAACCCTTGCCTTGCCCCGAGGCGAGTGCAGGTGAGTGCTCCCGCCGCGGAAGCGAAGGAGAGCAGATCTTCCCAGGCCATTCGGCGCGCGACTCCCAGAGCGAAGGCTCCGTGAAAGGCGTCGCCGGCCCCCGTCGAATCGACGCTGCGGACGCGATAGGCGGGGAGCCGGCCGCGCTTCGCTCCGCAAGACCAGAGCAACCCTTGCTCGCCAAGGGTGACCACGACACAGGGGTGGGACGCAGCGAGCCGGTGCATGGCTTCCTCCGGGTCGGTCAAGCCCGTGGCTTGTGCGGCGAAGCGTTCCGAAGCGACCAGATGGTCGACAGCCTCGGCGAGCTTTGCGGTGCCTTCGTGGAGCGAGCCTGCGTCGAGGACCGTCGGAATCCCCCGCCGTCGCGCTTCTTCGACCATCGGCAGAGAGATCCTTGGCTCGTGCCCGTCGAAGAGAATGGCCCGCGCACTGGGCCATGGCCGGTCGGCAAGGCTTGCCTCCAGTTTCGGGGTCGCCGTGCTATGGTTGACCACCGAGCGGCTTCCGTCCGGCTTCACCAAGCTGAGGGCTAGTGGAGTGGGGGAAGAGCCTCGCACCAGGAGGGAGGTCTCTACACCCTCTTCCGCCAGCTCCCGAGCGTGACGCTCGCCAAAATGGTCCTTTCCGAGATAGCCGAGAAAGGAAGCCGTCCCTCCGAGCCGGCAAACCGCGACGGCGGCATTCGCCGCAGGTCCGCCTCCCACCAGGACGAGCTCTTCGGAAAAGATCTTTTCGTCCGGACCCGGGTGGTGGGGGACAAAAAAGGCGAGGTCATAGCACGCATGGCCTACGCAGAGAACGTCCACCTCCATCTCGCATCCTTTACCCCAAGGATGAGCGGAGGTCGATGGCGGGAATTATCTCCAGACCCTTGCTTCCACGCGCTGCTTGAGCGCCTCGTTCATCGCTTCCATTCCCCCTCGGGCATTTTGCCTCTGGAAACGCCAGATACAGGGAGCGAACAGTCCTCGAAGAGTCTGTCGGTAGTGGAGGATGGTGATCTCTGGTGGCTGGGCTTCCAGAAAGATGCGATGCTCCAAGTCGACCAGACCCGGGAAGAGCCAGCGGCCGATCCAGCGGAACTCCTGGTGGGGCACGACCCGGAGAACCTCGACCTGCAACGGGATGGGTTTGGACGATGGAGGGCAGAGCCGGACCGAGAGTCTCGTTCCGGGGATGGGTTCGCCGCGGACCGAGCGGAGAAAGGGATTCCAGTGAGGATACGAGGGAAAATCCATCAGCTCCCGCCAGATCGCCTCCGGAGGCGCTTCGATTGCGAGCCGGGTTTTAATGATTCTGCACGGCATCATGGCTCGTTTAGAATCCGCTCTCCCTTTGGGACTCGCGTGGACTGCGAGCCGTCCGCCGGAAGCTCGCCGCTTCCCCCCCATCCATCCTGGCGGCCGCAAGCTCGTCGCCGACCGGAGCGGGCTTCCGCCCCGGAGGGAAGAGCACAGAGTCCTTTAAGCAAAAAGCATGCCAAAGAGGATTGCCACTCTTCCCAGCAGGGAATGCGTCACTGCCGCTGATGGCGACAAGCCGCTCACCTAGCCATCGTCATCCTACCCTAAAGACGAGCGATCGGCAAGGCCCGGCAATCTTTTTGTAGAGGGAACGGCGCTGCAGGTTGGTGGATACGCGCAAGGAAGGGAAGCGGCCTTGACTCCGCGCTCTCGATCGGCTCTTTTTAAACAAGAGCGTGATTTGCGCGCTCGTAATATCAGGTTAAACCGCTTATGCCCGTCCCCGCCGCCCCTGGAGGCAATTCTCATTCCGCGAATATCCCGTCGGTTCCGCCTTTATCCAAGAAACCGGCCACGCCCGAGAAGACCGAACCAAACGGGAGGGAAGCCAGCCCAAGTTTTTGGACGACCCACCTTTCCACAAAGGGGCAGGTGGTGATTCCGGAGCAGATTCGGAAGGACTTCGGCTTCCAGCCCGGAGACCAGTTTGTGGTCGTTGCCCTGAACGACATGGTTTTTCTGAAACGGCTTTAGCCTGTCTGACCCACAAGCGTTCTCCTGCGCCTTGTGAAAGGGGCCTGTCTGCTTCGTCGGGACTTGGTTTTCTCTCCTCGCAGGATATCGACCGCGCTGCCCACCGCGAGAAGACCGGCCTTAGGCGGAAGTCGCCGGCTGGTCAATCGAAACCGTAAGCAGGGTAGCCAACTCCCGGAGCTGGGACCATTCGCGGCTCGAGGGGGGATGGAGCAGCCGAAGGCAGATCGTATCCTTGTCGGCCAGGACGAGGAACTGATCGCCACGCTTTAACCCGATCCGTTGGCAAACAGCCTCGGGAATCACTATTTGACCTTTGATGCTCAAGCGCGTGGTGCCCGTGGAACGCGTGGATCGCTTTGCGGCCGATGCCGGTTTCCGGGCTGGCTTGCCCTGTCTGACGCTCGCGGCCTTGTCGTGCAAGATAGACGCCATTGGCAGCAATTACTATGCCGACTTGGCTTAGTCAATATTTTGTCACAAACTTGTAACAAAACGGGAAGAGTCGAAACATGGCGCAGCAAAGGGAACGGCGTTCCCAGGGCGCGGAGAACGTTTTCCGAATCAAAAGGACACCTGATGCAAAATATGGAAAACGGAAAAGGAAAGGGGATCCAGTGGAAGGGATTGTCACGTCGTCGAAGGGCGGCGGAAACCGTTGACGGAACCCATTCGGGCGCCTAGCCTTCGGGCGGTAAGCGCATCATGGAAAAAGGCCGCCTCGAAGCCTTCAGCGACGGAGTGTTTGCGATCCTCATCACGATCACCGTGCTGGAGCTGAAAGCCCCGCATGGGGTAAGCCTGTCGGATCTCGCTTCCGTTCTGCCGCTCTTTCTGAACTACGTGCTCAGCTTCGTCTATCTGGGGATTTACTGGAACAACCACCACCATCTACTCAAGGCCTGCCGCCGGATCTATGGAGGGATCATGTGGGCGAACCTCCACCTTCTCTTTTGGCTCTCCCTCTTTCCCTTCGTGACCGACTGGGCGGGCGAAAACCATTCCGCCCCACTTCCCACCGCCATCTACGGCGCCGTCCTGTTCTGTGCGTCGGTCGCCTATTTCGTCCTGTAGTCCCTGATCATCACCGAGCAGGGTTGCGATTCGAAGCTGGCGGCGGCGATCGGACGGGACTGGAAGGGGAAGCTTTCCTCCATCCTTTA
>JAQUAR010000223.1 GCA_028687155.1 Methylacidiphilaceae bacterium
GGTTGGATCAGCGCATAGCGGAGCGTCTGCGCGGTCTCCCTTGGGGTCGTGATCAGGACGAAGAGTCCGTAGGAGGCGCTTGCCGCCAGAAGAAGGAGTCCAGCGGCAAGATCCGGATGGGAGGCTCGCTTCTGCTCTCGGCGGAGCTCCGCCCGCAGGCGCAAGCCCGCAAAAAAGAGAAGGGCGTTTCCGAAGGCGAGAAGCCAGGAAAGGAGAAGGCCTCCCCCCAGGCGCGCCGTCTGGGCGAAGACGAGCGTCTGAAACTGGGAGACGCCCAGGCTATTCCAAGGGAACCCCCCGAACAGCCAACCCCGAAGCCACTCGAGGACGACCCAGGAGGAAGCCAGGCAGGCCGAAGCAAAGAGGTTGCCGCCGGGCTGAAAAGGAGGGCGGCCTATGGTCCAGACGCCGGCAAGGGCGAGCCAGAGGGCGGGGTAGAGAGAGAGGTAGAGCACGAGCCCGATCGTTCCCGCGATCGTCACCTTTCCAATCCACCAGAGGGTAGCACCGAAAAAGAGGAGTCCTAGCAGATAGCCCGCGCCCGCACGTTCCCGCCAGTTTCGAAGGATCCGGGAGGCCGTCATCGCGGGAAGCAGGGCAACCCAGGCCAGTCCGGACCATGCCAGCGGCGGGAAAGAGAGAGCAAGAAGGAGGCCCGAGGCAAGGCAGAGCGCGGTCACGGAGCCGAAATGCGCAAGGACGCTCCGGCGGCCGGGCGTCGACGGGGGCGAGGAAGAAAGAGGTAGAGGAGGGAGCGGATCCACGGAGGCAGCGGCTCCCGCCTTTTTTATCCCCGCTCTCTATCGGAAGAAAAGGGATTTTCGGCACGCCTGCCTGGGGCGGAAGCGGTTGGTCTGTTTGCGAGATGGCTCTCCAGCTCTCGAGCGCTGCCGTTTCCACCCCCCAGGCGAAAAGCCGGGATTTTGCGATCGAGGCTTTTTTTTCCGGGAACGGTATGCTATCGGCGATTGCCGAAAGGAACCGGTCTTGCGCCTCTATGCTTAAACTCTTCCGCTCTCACTCGGGCTTCGTCGTGCTGATTTTAGGGATGATCGGCCTCTCCTTTCTCTTGTTCTATAATGTGCCCGCCCTGAGTCGATTGCGCAGTGGCCCGGTGGGCAAGATCGCGGGAGAGGGGGTCTCCCTGGAGAGCTTTCGCTTTTCGCGGCAGGCCGCGGAGTTCGAGATGGCTCTCTTTTCGGGAGGCCGTGTTCCTCGTCAAGGAGGTGCAGATCGTCTCCTCAACGAGATTGCCTGGGGGAGGCTGGTCTTCCTTGCCGAGGCGAAGCGACTCCATTGCGTCGTGCCCGATGACCTAGTCGTTCGAGCGATCCAGGCGCTCCCCTTCCTGCAAAAGGATGGCAAGTATAGTGAAGAGATCTACAACCAGTTCGTGAACGAGTTTCTCGGCGCACGAGGGATCAAGGGCGATCGTTTTGTCGAAATCGTCCGGGAGAGTCTTCTCATCGATCAGGTCAAACTTTCGCTCGTTTCTCCGATCCAGGTGGGGCCGGGAGAGGTGGAAAGGGTCTACCGGTCAGATTTCGGCCCCGCGAAGCTGACGGTGGTTCGGCTGGCGGCAGAGCAGTTCCTTCCGTCGATTGCGGTGACCCCGGAACAAGTGGATGCGGAGTTTCGGCGACACGGGGCGGATCCTTCTCTCCGGATCCCCGAGCAGCGGAAAATCGCGTTCGTGGAGTTTGCTCTCCCTCCGGAGCAGCAGAAGCTTCCCGAGAAGGAAAGGAAGGAGGCCGAAGGGAAGCTCTTGGAGCGGGCGGAGGATTTCGCGGTGGCGCTGAGCCGCGAGGAAGGGAAGAAGGAGGCCTTTTTCAAGAAAGCGCAGGAGCAGGGGCTAACGGTCCGGGAGATCGGCTCGTTTTCCGAGGAGAACCCTCCGGAGCTGCCCGAAGGAGGAGGGCGCGCCTTGGCCGACGCGGCCTTTGCCCTCTCAGAGGAGAACCCGATCGGCGAGCCGCAGCGGAGCGCTTCGGGCTTTCGCGTGATGGTGCTGACGGAGGTGGAGCCGAGCCGGCCGCGCCCGCAAGCGGAGGTTCGCGAGATCCTGAGGCAGAAACTGGCCGAGCGGCTTGCGCTAGAGAAGCTCTTCCAGGAGGGAAAGGCGTTGACGGCAAGCCTGAGGAAAGGTCTGGCGGCGGGAAAGCCCTTTGGCGATCTCGTCCGGGAAAAGAAGCTGGCGGCGGAAACCCTGACCCATTTTGTCCCCGCTGAACCTTCGAAAGAGCTGCGGGATGGGGCGGAGATCGCCCTCGTGAGTCATCTCCTCGATCCAGGTGATCTCAGCCCTTTTACTCCGGTTCCGGGTGGAGGGATCCTCGTCTACCTGGAGGCCCGGGATGGTCCCTCCGTTCCGGAAAGCAAGGAACTCCGGCGTCAGATCGAGGAGGGGCTTCGCGAAAGCCGCCAGCAGGAATTTTTGGAGGAGTGGCTCACGGAGGAGAACCGGAAGCCGGGGTACCAGTTACCGAAGGGCTTGGCGAGCATGGGGCAGGAGGAGCCCTGATCCGCTTTGGGGCGGCGAGCTCCTTGCGGCGGGTGTTGCCCGAAAACCGTCCCCTGCCCGGCGGGCGAGCCCCGGACGGAGCAAGATCCGAGAAGACGGGGGCGAAGAGCGCCTACGTCCGAATCGGCGACGGGGCAAGGAAAGAGCGGCATGTCGGATAGATCTTCCTCGGAACCAGTCATCGGGGCTGGGCGCATTCTTCGCCCGCTCTTTGTGGGAGTCTCCCTTGCCGGGATGGTATTGGCCGGCTATTTGACGGGGCTGCACTGGTGGGGGAAGCTTCCCGCGGGTTGCGGCGCCGATGGGGGCTGCGGAACCGTCTTGACGAGTGCCTGGTCGAAGCTTTTTGGGCAGCCGGTGAGCTTGTACGGGTTTGGCCTTTATGGGGCGCTCGTGGCTCTCTCGTGCCGGCGCTGGACGGTGGATCGGCGGGGATGGGCGCTCGCCCTGCTCCTCTTCGGGCTGCTCTGGAGCGCCCTCTTTGTCTCTGTTTCCCTCTTTGTGCTTGGGGCGACTTGTCCTTATTGCCTGACTTCGGCGGGCCTTCTCCTGGCTCTCTTCGTCCTGCTCCTGATTACGCCGGGGACCAAGCCGGGTCGTCGGTTCTGGTTCGTCCTGCTGCCCACCGTCCTTCTCGCCGGGGGCTCCTCCGCCGCTTGGTTCCACTTATCGGCCGTCCGCAGCGAACGAGCGGCTCGCGCCGCGATGGTGGCGAGGCAGCAGGGGGAGGATCTTCTCTGGCTTCAGGAGCTGGCCAAACATTTGGAGAAGAGCGGGGTGAAGTTCTACGGGGCGACCTGGTGCAATCATTGCCGCCTGCAGCGCATGCTCTTCGGAAAGGCCGAGGCGCTGCTCCCCTTCGTCGACTGCGCGCCCGAGGGACGAGGGGGCCCCATGGCCGCCTCTTGCAAGGAGATCGGTGTCCGGATCTTTCCTACCTGGACGATCGGCAATCGAAAATACGAGGGGATCCTGATGCCCGAAACCTTGGCGGAACTGACGGGCTTTCGGCCCCGGCCTGTCCGGAAGGGCAATCCTCCGGTCGGCCCGTGAGAAGGGCGGGGTACCCTGCAGGCTAGAACTTCCAGGCGAAGGTTCCTTGGACCCAGAATGGCAGCCCCGCGACGATGCCGCCGTAATCGTTGGTGCGATCCGGCATCGAGCCGATGGCATAGGGGAGCCAGTAGGGCTCGTTGGTCAGATTGTAGATCCAGAGGGAGACTTCCCACTTCGGCTGGGAGTAGAAGATCCGGGCGTTGAGGAGATACTGCC
>JAQUAR010000224.1 GCA_028687155.1 Methylacidiphilaceae bacterium
TATCGCTGGCAGGCATCTCGGCCGACAAGATGCCCAATGCTTTTTTTAAGATGTCGCGCTGACGGCGCAGATAGTCGTTTTCCTGGCGCAATCTTCGCAGCTCGCGCTGCTCGGGCGATTCGGCCGCAAGGTCTTGGGATCGCTGAAAGCCTGACCGCCTTGGGCATCCTTGACCCATAGGTGTAGCGACCAATGGGAAACGCCCAGATCGCAAGCCACCTCGGGAATCGAACGCCCCCCTCGAACCAGGGCCACCGCATTCTCTTTGAACTCGCGGTCATAACGTCGCGCGAACCTGCTGCTGCTCTTTCTGCTGTTCATTTGGGGTTTTCCTTTCCATACCCCAAAGCCCCTGGCCGCAAAATCGAAGAAACTTCACCGCAGGAGAATGCTTGGGAACCAAGCGGGCTAAGCCGCCGGGACGAACTCCAGAAAATACTGGTAGGGCAGAAAGTCGTGCGCTTTGAGGAGACGGTAGCCGGCCTTCTGGAATTCCTCCTTGGATTCCGCTTCCGAAAGCCGATGGGCTGGGGGAGGGCCGACGGGGGAATTGGGCTTGAAGTCGATCAGGGCGATCCTCCCGCCCGGCCGGAGGCACTCGGAGAGCTTCCGGAGATATTCGATCCGGTTGTCCACATGGTGGAGAACGGTGCAGATGAAGATCAGGTCGACGGACTGGGGGGCAAGATCCGGATCGCCGGGCTTGACCAACTTGACCGCAACGTTCTTGAGGTTTTTTTCCTGGGCCTCCTTTTTCAAGTAGTCGGCCATGGCCGACTCCGAGTCGATCGCGTAGACTTTTCCTTCCGGGCCGACTGCTTGGGAAAACCTCCGGCTGAAATAGCCGGTCCCGGCACCGAGATCGGCCACGGAGGAGCCTGGCTTAAGATCGAGCGCTTCCACGACCCGCTCCGGCTGCTGCCACTTGTCTCGCTCCTTCGACTCGAAGAGCTTCGCGAACTTTCCCACGTCATGAAAGCTGTGGTGATAGCCATGCATCGCTCTCTGCTCGACTGCCGGCCCCTCCGGCTCCTGCCCGAAAAGTGCCGGGCTGCTCCCCATCAGGAGAAGTGTGGCAAATCCGAAGACCGGCTTGAACAGAGTTTCAGAGGAGTGGGCCATAAGGAGGAATCCTGAAAAGGGTTTTCTGAAGGGAGAGGTCGGACATGAGCGTTCGTAAACTGGGGAAAGGAGCCTGTGCTGTAATAACAAGCCATCCGCTCGGCTTTGTCGAGGAAGTTTTCGCGCCGCCGAGAGCGAGCAGATGGAGAGGAGCGTGCTACTCCTGCTGAACCAGCCGCGGGAAAGGCAGCCACCTCGTTTCCCGGAGCACCCTCACCGATCGCTAGATTGAACTCGGCCATCCACCAGTGCCGGAGCGGGAGGCATGCCGCCTACGCAAGACCCGGATGGGCGCGGCGCGATCAAAGACTGCGCCAGCCCATCCGGGAAGGATTTTTCAGAATCTTCGGAGCGCCTGCTCAGGGCTCCTTGTCGTGCACCGTCGCCTCTTCCTTTGCGGCCAACTCTGCATGATGCTCGGCATGCTCGGCATGTCCGTGGGCGATATGCGCATGATGCCCCGACTCCACATGCTCACCTTTGCGATGGTGCTCCGCTGCCTTCTTGTGATGGATGGCCGCATGCTCATGGTGCATGGCAGCTTGCTCGTGATGTTCAGCAATCGTATCAGCCATAGATACCTCCTGTTACTCTTGTGCCTTGGTTTGATTTTGGATGCGGCCCAAAGAAGCACTCTTTGGTTAACAACCAGATTAACTAAATCCTGGCGAAGCTGTCAAACCCAAGGAGCAACTCCTTGAGACAGATCAGCAAAGCGCGGGGTCTTGCCCGGGTTCGTTCCCTCTCTCAAAGAAGAGGAGGAGAAGATCTGATTTCGGCGCCTGGTGGCACCATCTGTTTCAAGCATCAATTTTTGTTGTTGTATCGGAGAGGGGACGTGCATAATCAGCCAAATTGCGCCTAAACGGCGGGGAAAGGTTTCCTCCTTTACCCATTGCGGAGCAAGACCAATGAGAGTAGTGCGCTTGGGGAAGATTGGGCTGCTTTCACTCTCTCTGCTTTTGCCTCTCCAGTCCGTCCAAGCGAAGAGAACGGCAACGTTGGTGAAGACGTCGAAAGGCTATCGGGTGACGATCCTGCCCGTGATGGGCGCGGAAGAAGTCGAGCGAACGCCGGAGGTTGCAAAAGGAAAGGTTCGCATCCAGAGCTTGAAGGAGCAGGTTTACGGAAGAGGAAAACCGTCCAAGGAAGGGCGTTAGGAAGTCGGCGGACCGCAGAACCCCTTTCCCCCGCAGGGGCCTGGAATCAGGTCGCACCGCCTTGTGAACGTTCCTCCCGTTGCCCGTTTCCAGCCAAAGAAGAACTTAAGGCGTCTCGAGCTTGCTAGAGAGCTCCTTCTCTAGCTTCGGATCGATCTCTCGAACTTTTTGGCATGCTTTGGCCATCTCGTCCTTGCGACCTGTGGCCTTGTACAAGGTGGCCAGATTGCACCAGGCCTCTCCATAATCCGGCTTGAGGCGCAAGGCCTTCTTGGTTGCCGAGATTGCCTTGTCGTAATGCTTCAATTCCGCATAGGCGGTACCGAGGTTGCACCACGCTTCCGGAAGGTCGGGGCGAAGCTGGGTGGCTTTTTCTAGCGCAGTGACCGCTTCGGAATAGCGTCCGAGTTCCACATACGCCCCGCCTAGGTCCGACCAGGCGCGGCCAAAGTCATCCTTTTGCTGCACCGCGGTCTGGAAGGCGGTGACCGCGTCCGAGTAGCGTCCAAGATACGCATAGCAGGTGCCAAGGTTGCACCAGGCCTTGGGAAAGTCGTGCCTTCTCTGGATGGCTGCCCGATAGGCGGGAATGGCCTTGTCGTACTCGGCAAGATTCTCGTAGGCAAACCCGAGGAAGAACCACGCCGCTCCCTCGTCCGGATAGGCTCCGGTCCATTTTACGGACAGATCGTGCAGCCGCTTCCACTCCTTGGCGTTTTCCAGGGAAATCGCTCGCTCGAAGTAGGGGAGTTCGCGTTGGTCGGCCGCCGGTGTGCCGCCCCGTTCGACATCCGATTTCCGAAATGGGCTCTCCGAGTACTCCGCCAGCTGGATGGCGGCGACAGGAACTCCGGACCCCTCCGCTACGGCACCGCCCTCCCCGATCGGGAAACGAAGGAATGCCATGGTCTCCTCGTCCGGCGTCCCTGCACGGGCAGAAGGAAGCAGCAGACAGAGTCCTGCCCCAAGAACCGCCAGCATCGAAAAACCGATCGTTCGTTCCCGCCGGGTCGGTCTTCGGCCCGTGGGCCAAGAAACGGAAAGGCTCGGAAAATCCTGGCGCGAAGCGTCCATCGGAATACCTGGTAGAAGTTCTCCTTTACAAATTAGATCACAGAATTATGGGATTCGTCGAATCGAAATATCGCCGGAAGCAAGACTTTTGCCATAAGAATCAGGACGACGCCCCGTGAGGGAAGAACCGATCGTCCGGGATCGAGCCCGGGAGAGCCGGGAATCGAAACGGGGATCGCCCTTTTCCTTCAAGCCACCAAAAAGATTATTGCGATCGGGCACGCTGCAGCATAAGGAAAGAACTCCGATCTTCGCCGAGGCTCATGGCACTCTTTTCCTTCGACTTGACTCAACGGCCTCCGCGAAGCCCAAGGGTCCGTCTCGGAGGTTTCGTCTGCCTGCCGCGGCTGCTCGACAAAGGACGCGCTCACTTGGCCGGAAAGGCTGGGGATTATCGGTACAACTGCCCGCTCGACCAGCGCTGGTTTTCC
>JAQUAR010000225.1 GCA_028687155.1 Methylacidiphilaceae bacterium
CATCTTCCCCGGTCCCTTTCTGCCGGTAGGGCTTTCCCGCAATTGTTTCGGCGATACTAACGCGCTGATTCGCCGGGAGGTCTTTGCGGCCTTGGGCGGATTCAGCGAGGAGGCTTGCGTAGAAGACTGGGATCTCTTCATTCGGGCGTGCCTGGCGGGATTCCATCTCGAGGCGATCCCGCTCCCGCTCTATTTCTACCGGGTTCATTCCGATAGCCGCTTTCGTTCGCTCTCCCTGGATGCGATCCGTCAGACAGTCCGGCGGCCCTATCGGCAAGCCCTCCCGCCGGCGCTGCATGGCCTGCTTTCGCTTGCTCAAGGGCAGGCTCTTCGGATCGAGACGCTGGAAGCCGAGGCGCGCCGGCTCTCCGATGCTCTCCGTGCTGCTCTTTCTCTGCCTGCTACGCCGAAGCGGCCAGACACCTTGCGGGAGTTCGAGCGCACGGTGCGGAACATGCGCAAGGCTCTCCTTCGCAAGGTGGCGGATGGCGCAAAACCCGTTTCGCCGCGCCCTTGACCTGACTGTCGAGGGGCGGATAGGATGCGCCATCCATGAAACTCGAGAGGAAAGAAGAGACCGATCCTCGGGATCGTTTTTTGGCTGCCGTCGTATCGGGCCGCTCCTTTGCCGAAGTGGGCGGACTCTGGGGAACGGTCAACGAGAAGGTCTCGGTTGCGCACCGCCTGGGGGCGCGGTCCTTGACCATGATTGACGCGGCGCCCGCGACCGATTTGGGTTGGGCCGCGTTCGAGCAACGGAGGCGGGAGCTCGGGGTGGGGGCCGTAACCTGCGTGAGCTCCGACGTCGTCCGGCTGGTCGAGGCGCCCGATCCGCCGCTCTTCGATGTCGTTCACTGCTCCGGGGTGCTCTATCATGTCCCGGAGCCGATGCGACTTTTGCTCGCGCTCAAGCGGATCGCTCGGCACCATCTCGTCCTCACTTCGCTTGTCGCTCGGAGCGAGTACCCTCACAAGGGTGGTACCCTCCGCGTGCCCGATGCGGCTTCTCTTTTCATCCCTGCTTTGGAAGGCCCAGAAAGGGAGGCGGTCGCTGGCTACTGGAAAAATCTGGTCGGAGATGGGGCAGTGGGACTGACGCGGGAGAATCCAACCTGGCAACTCGAAGATTTTGGCCCCTGGTGGTGGCTTCCGAGGCCCCGGGCACTGCGGGCGCTCTCTCGAAGCGCGGGTTTTTATCTGATTGAGGAGCGCGAGTTCTGGGAAGGAAACGCCTGTACCCTGTTGCTCTCGGCTCGGCCCGCGGTGCCGTAGGCCGAGCGGCCGCGTTGTTCCGGACGGGCTGGGAAGTGATTGGTTCCGCTTGCTTCGGCTTTTAAGGGACGGGAACCTCGGGAACGGGGAGCGGGTTGCTGCGCGCGGAATCTTCTGTTGGTACAGTGCGGCTCTCGATCTCGATGGACTCCGGGTGCAGCAGCCGCTCGAGTGCACGCAGGTTTTCCGCATACATCGCAAAGCTCCGTTCATTGAGCCATGAATTGAGGCGGATCTTTCGGTGATCTCCCTGGAGCCACTCCTGATAGATTGCCTGGAGATGGGGAATGGCCTCGTGCCAAAGGGGCTCGGCCCAAACCGCCCCTTTCCGAATCTGGTCGAAGGTTTCCATGATCGTGGTACGCCGATAGTCGACGAGCCGCGTGTTCCCAGGGGTACAGTAGTCCATGTTCCCGCCGTAGGCGGTGGCTACGACCGGCTTCCCAAGGGAGAGCATCTCCGCGATCGGCAACCCGAAGCCCTCGCTGGAGTGGAGCGAAATTAGGGCGGTGGAGGCAAATAGGAGCCCGAGCATCTTCCGTCGAGGGAGAGGAGATTGGAAGACTCGCACATCGGATCTACCTGAGCACTCGGCGACCAGACGTTCGAGGTAGACGGAGTTATGCTCGAAATTGGTCAACTTGAGCAGCAGGAGCCGATCCGAAGACGATGTCGGAAAGGCATGAAGATATGCCCGGAGAGCCAACAGAGGGTTCTTTCTGTTCGGATTGCCGAAAAAATCGGCAGCAGCAAGGAAGACACACTTCCCTTCCAAACCCAGTTCGAGTCCGACTGACGGGTCCGCTTCCTTTCCCAGGTTCTCGGCGTCAACGCTGTGCCAGGCTATGCGCACTCTCCGGTCTGTACAGCGGCGAAAGACCGCCGCATTGAATTCGCTTGGGCACCAGATTTCATCTACGAGGGCTGCGGCATCGCGTGCGCCCGGCGGCTCCTCCTCAAGCTCCCAAGCCCAATAGGCGACGCGGACCTTAGGGAAACGTTCAATCTCCGGATGGCGGTTCAGGATTGGCCGGAGTTGGTTCCACTGCCCGTGTATAATGGCGATCTGAGCATCCGTTCCCGGTAGTGAAAGGGGCAGCGAGTCTGGAACTTCTGGCGCTCCGCCACCATCCCGCACGTAGATTGCGCGGTACCTGTAGCCGAGCCGCTTAAGCGCTCGAATGGTTCCCAAGGCCGATTCGGCAAGGCTGACGCGTTGGAGAAAGTACCCATAGACATGGATCAAGGGCTTTTCGTCGATGCGGATTCGCGATAGAGACACCTCTCGGTTCTTTTCCAGAAGCCGGTTGCGCAGGCTCCGCGCGAGGCGGAAGCGGGATCGCCGTCGGATGAGGCCCCGCCTACGTTGCAGCCACCGTTCCACCCCTCGCCGTAGATGTTTTTCCCATCCTCGCTCTTGGGTCCACCAGCCGTGCGAAGAGAAAAGAGAACCGAATCCGGCACTGTTCCGCCCTACGCTCTCGAACCAAGTTGCCAGATCGTGGAGGAAGAAGCCCGATTCGCATGGAAAAGTCCGCCGCAGCCCTGGGATCGAGTCCAAAGCGCGGCCCAGAAAGATCGGCAGCCAAGGATAGGTTCGGTCCGGGAGCTGAAAGAACTCCAAGACAGCTTCCTCGATGGAGTCACCTTGCCAGCCCGCTCGCGCGACAGCCTGGAATGCCGGTTCTTGACGCAGCCAATCGCGGAGAAAGCTGGGGATAGCATAACCACCGCTAAGCCCGAGGCGGCAGCTTGTTTGGCTCCATTGCTCTACTCTTTCGGACCGCAAAGCGGAAACATAATCCTTGAGGAGTTCCGAGACGGCGGAAGGGATCCCCTGGGTTCGGAGTCGGGTGTCCCACCCGGAGAGGACCTCCGGCTTCCGCCAGTCGAATGCGCTGAAGTGAAAGAAGCGGACGGGCAGCCCTCCTGCGCATCGTGGAACCTCCCCTGGCTCCCAGGAAAGACCGCGATACGGAAGGTTCCAATAGGCGAGGTTATAGCCCGGGTGGCGCAGCAGCATGCTTTCGGAAACGAAGCAGGGCGCGTAGTTGAGCCAAGCCTGGTCATGGCAGCTCGAGGGGAGGCAATCGAGGGCGAGGGTCCGCTCCCACCAGTCGAGAAAGGAGCGGATTTCTGGGGTATTCCGCATGGCGAGAAAGCCCCCGTTGAAGCTGCCGGAATGACGGATGATCGCCTCGGTCGGCAGAAGATCGTCCTGAGGCAAAGGACGAGTCAGATGAGGAGTGAGCAGGAGGGCGTGCCGGGAAAGGGCCTCCCGGGCCTCCAGAAGCTCCGAATAGACCTTGATATCGGCATCGAGATAGAGGACCGCGTCGAAGCCGTCGGCGAAGAGCCGCCGGAAACCGAATGGCTTGAGCGAGTTGACCGCCTCGAAGAGCTCGTACCAGACGAATCGGCTAGGCAGGTCGGGGAGGCTCAGTTCCTCCAGCGATCTTTGGATCGCAAGACCCTCGGGGAAGGTGGGAGCTCC
>JAQUAR010000226.1 GCA_028687155.1 Methylacidiphilaceae bacterium
CGATACGACTCTCGGATGAAATAGCTCTTGTAGACCTTCCCCTTCTGCCGCGACTTGACCTCGCAAAAGTACATTACGCACTCTTTTATGCCAGACGCAACGAATACCCTTCAACATCTTAGTTCATGTATTACGTACTACATGCTTTCCGCAAGTAATTGATTAACCGCAAGGTCGGCAAAAAAGTGTCGAAGTCAGGTCAGCCATGGGGTGAGCGGCGTAGGGTTGCAAGGCAGGAAAACAAGTGCATAAGAGTGGTGGTGCGGTATTGCAGCAACAGGAACGTCGTATTTTCCTGCAAAGATCATGTCATACGGTGTCCGAAATTCCGGAGGAAGGTGTTTAGGGAAGCCAATCGACCGACGCTGAAACGGGTGATCCTCGATCTTCTTGTCGAGAAGAATGCTGGTCCGATCGAGATGGAGGTCATGCCCGATCCCGTTCACCGACTTGTCGGCTGCGATCCTCAGTATGGTATTCATCGTCTCGTGCTTCTGATCAAGGGACGGATGTCAGCCCTTCTTCGCCACGAGTTCCCGGAGTTGCGCTGGGGCATCCCAGCTTTAGGGACCAACAGCGATTTCGTTGCGACCGTCGGCGGAGCTCCGCTGGCAATGGTTAAACAGGACATCGAGAATCAGAAGCGTATCTGATGCGAGCCAAGACTCCATCCTTCATCGCCGAGTTTCCGTTGCGAACGACTGCAGAGGACCAGGCCATTCTCTCTAAGCGATTGGACGCTGCTCGCCAGGTCTACAACGCCTCCTTGGGAGAGGCTATGCACCGCTTGGCCTTGATGCGGCAATCCAAGGACTGGCAACGCGCTTGCCGGATGCCGAAAACGGCCGTGGATGAACGGAGCGGCAAGCGGATCGCCAACAAGGAGCGACTCTTTTCCGCAAGATCCAGGATTGCTTCGGTTTTAGCTCATTCTCGCTCCAGAAGTTCGCGGAATCCTGCCGGGATGCTTGCTGGATCGGCGATCATCTCGGTTCGCACGACACGCAGACCGCGAGTCTGCGGGCATTTCAGGCCGTTCAGCAGTATCCCTTCGGTATCCGGGGCCGACCGAGATTCAAGTCGGCCAGCCGGTTCCACTCGGTCGAAGGAAAGGGCGATGCCGTGATCCGGTTCCGGAAAGAACCGGTTCTCGCCATTCACTGGGCGGGGTTGGTCTTGCCGCTTCGGCTTGATCCCAAGGACAAGCGCGCCTGGCAGCGGATCGCGCTGGAGGCCCGGACCAAATCCGTGCGCGTCGTTCGCCGCACCATTCGAGGCAAGACCCGCTGGTACGCGCAACTCGTCCAGGAAGGCCTCGCCCCGCAGGTCAGACCCGTGGGAGAGGATGTCGTCGGGTACGATCTGGGGCCATCGACGGTGGCCTTCGTCTCCGAAACGGACGCAAGCCTGGAAAATCTCTGTCCGAAAGTCGAGCAGCGTTGGAAGGAGACGCGGCGGATCCTGCGAAGGATGGACGGATCTCGCCGCTCTACCAATCCCGAGAATTACGACACCGAGGGCCGGGTGAAACGAGGCGTCAAGCGCTGGGTCCGGTCGGAACGCTACAAGCGCAGGCTGCGGGATCTCGCCGAAACCGAGCGGCGGCTGGCTGCCGCGCGGAAGACCGCGCACGGCAATCTCGCGAACCGGATATTGGCGCAGGGAAAGACCGTCAAAGGGGAGAAGCTATGCTATAGGAGTTTTCAGAAGAATTTCGGACGGAGCGTGAAGGTACGCACGCCGGGGATGTGGGTGGAGAGGATTCGCCGCAAGGCTGAAAGTGCCGGCGGCGGACTCCTCGAAATCGATCCCCGGAAGACCCGCTTGAGCCAGTTCGACCATACGACCGGGCAGTACGTGAAGAAGCCGCTCTCTTTGCGGACACACGTCTTCGGCGATGGCCGTACCGAGCCGGTGCAGCGGGATCTCTACAGCGCGTTTCTCGCGAAATGCTCCGAGAAGGATTTCCTCGACATCCGCCAGGTCCGAAAGGCTTGGCCGGGTGCGGAACCGCTCCTGAGGCGGGCGATGTCGAGGGGGAAGGAACCAGCGAGACGGGAGGGCTTGTCCCGACCGCACGTCCCGGACGTCAGAGTTGGTCGCCCGTCCAAGGGGGAAACGGGAAAGCGGTCGCCCGCCGACGGTCGGCGGCCGTTTCGGCGAGACCGGGGATGCTGTAGCGCAAGCGAGAGCCCCGGAGAGTCAGATCTCTATTCTCTTGAACGCCCTGGCTTTAGCCATGGGGAGGATCAGAAGATGTCCTGCAGGGTCCATGGGATAGTCGCCTCGTGACCGAATTCTCCGCTTCACCGCCTGACGCCCGGTCTCCGGTACCCTCGGAGCCGGTGGAGCAGGCGGCCGACTCCCGGCTGCTCGTTTTCGCGCTACCGCTCCTCTCTCTCTTGCTCTCCTTATCTGGATCGGCTGCGCTGCCGCTAATCGACCGGGACGAGCCCCGCTTTGCCGAAGCAACTCGCGAAATGGGCGCGCGGGGAGAATGGAGCGTTCCTTTCTTCAACGGAGCCTATCGGCTCGACAAGCCTCCTTTGATTTACTGGCTCATGGGCCTATGCTTCCGCATTTTTGGCGAAAACGAGATCGGGGCTCGCATGCCTTCGATTCTCCTGACCGCCGTTCTCTCTCTCTTCCTCTTTCTCATGGGCCGCTCCCTTTTCGGCCTCCGAGCCGGAGTCGTCGCCGCCCTCTCGGGAGCCACCTCTCTTCAGTTTCTCATTCACGGCCGGCTCGCCGTGGCGGACATGCCGATGGTTGTCTCGATCGTCCTTGCTCAATGGGCGATTCTGCGCCTCTTGGAAGGGGGGAGGACCTCCTGGTCTTGGGTCCTCTGGGGCGCCCTCGCGCTCGGCTTTCTGGCTAAAGGCCCTGTTGCCTGGGCCGTTCCGCTCGTGAGCCTCCTGCTCTGGCGCTTTCTCCTCTGGAGGAGCCCCGCCGCGTGGAGCCGGCTTCATCCCTTCCGGGGCTCAGCCATCATGGTCGGCATCATTGCCCTTTGGGGGATTCCAGCCCTGCTCTCGACTCATGGAGCCTTTTGGACCGAGGGCATGGGTGAGCACGTTCTGCGCCGTGGCGTAGAAGCGTTCGATGGCCGACCCCACTTCTGGGGCTACTACTTGGTTTCCTCGCTCCTCAGCCTCTTCCCATGGTCCGCTTTTCTCGGCTGGATCTTGGTCTCGCTCCGGATGAACTACTCTTCCCGCTCCGCCTTTCTTCTCTCCTGGTTTTTCGCTCCCTTTCTGCTCTTCACTCCCTACGCCACGCAGCTTCCTCACTACCTCCTGCCCGGATTTCCCGCGTTCTTTCTTCTCTTGGGCCAAGCAGCGGCCACGGCTCGGCCTCGACGAGTGAGCTTCGCCATTTTCTGGTCACTCTGGGGTGTGGGCTTCCTTGCCGGATGTTTCGCGCTCCTGGCGACCTTGGCTCGCCCTTGGGAATCCTCTTATCAAGCTCTTCGTCCCGCCCTTGGGGCGCTCGGCGGCATCCTCCTGTCGCTCTGCCTCACGGCGCTGGTGGCGAAGGCCACCCTGTTTTCCGCGAGCGCTGCTTCTCCTAGAGCTCGTCCTTCCCTTCTTTTCTTCCCCATCGGCCTGGGTCTTTCGGCGCTCGCGCTTGCGAGCAGATTCCAGCTACTGGGCACCAGTGTGCGGAGCGTGGAACCGGCACTGCTCCTCCGTAGCCTATGGAACGATCTTCCCCGCGAGACCGTATTCGTCGCTTCCGGCTATACGGAACCGAGCCTGGTCTTC
>JAQUAR010000227.1 GCA_028687155.1 Methylacidiphilaceae bacterium
GTGACCTTTCGCCCAAGCGATACGTTTGGAAGGCTGAAGGGCAGGCCATTTTGGAAAAAATCCAGCGTGCCCGTGCAGCAATCGAAGGAAAAACTAGTGTATAGCTATTTATCGCTCAGCACACTAGTGGGCAGAAGGAGAGGAAAGACGAATCTTCCGTAGGGAAGACTAGGAAGAGTGGTCGCTGCTTCCCTTCTCGCTCGAACCCCCCTTTTCGCAGGAGCCCTTCTTCTTGCCACACTTTCCTTTGCCCGAGAGCTCCGAGCACTTCTGGCCCGAGCAGGCTGGCGTTGCCCAAGCGGGCAGGGAATAGCTGATGCCGGTAGTGAGCAATAATGCGCAGAGAGCAATTTTCTTCATCGAAAAAAACCTAGCCGATCGGATCATCAAGATCAATCGCAATTCGTGCAGAGAGCGAGGTCCTCCCGTCGCGCTGGGGCACAAGCCGCAAGCGCGCCCCTCGCCTACTTCTGCTCCGGGGCAAGGGCGCGTCGATCGAGCGCAGCCGTGCTTACGGTCTCGCCCCGGCCCGAGGAGTTTTGCCCAAGAGGGCCGAGAGGGATTGCCTTCGGTGGCAGAGGACGGAAAGAGGAGTCCTCCCACCCCCCTCCGAGTCCCTTCACGAGAATGGCGGTCAGCACGAAGCGCTTACCCAATGTCTGAGCATCGTCCCGGCGGCTGGTGAGCAGCTCCTTGTTTGCCTGGACGATCTCGAAGTAGTTGCCCAGCCCCCTTCGAAATCGATCCAGCGTCATCTCGACCTGGCGCTCCGAGGCGACCACCGCCGCTCCGAAGCGCTGTTGCTGTTCGGAAAGGATCCGGATGCCGGAGAGATCGTCCTCCACTTCCCGGAAGGCGTCGAGCACCACCTTTCGATACTCCTGTACGGTCACCCAGTAGCCAGCCTTTGCCGCGTTCAAGCTGGCGATGAGCATGCCTCCTTCGAAGATGGGCACGTCGATCAGAGGACCAGCGGCCCAATAGGCATTGTGCAAGGTCATGAGGGTGTTAAAAAAAAGGCTCTGGAATCCCCCAAAGCCCGAAAGATAGAAGGACGGGTAGAAGGCGGCCCTGGCGACTCCTACCTGCGCATTGGCCGCCGCCATGAGCCGTTCGGCCTGGGCAATATCCGGTCTGCGCTCGAGCAGCTCGGAAGGGACCCCTTGGATGATTGCGGGAGGCTCGCCCGACAAAGGACGGAACGGGAGGGAGAAACCGGAGGCCGATTTGCCGGTGAGGGCCGCGAGGCTATTCTCAGCCTTCGTCCGGCTCCACCGGAGCCCGTCCCGCTCCCCCCGAACCTGCTCGAGCTGGCTGCGGGCCCGGACCACATCCAACTCTTGCCCAAGACCCAGCTTGGTTCGCTCCTGCGTCAGGCGAAGGTCTTTGTCGAACTGGCCAATGATCTGGTCCAGAATCGAGATCTCCAGGTCGATCTGGCGCAACAAGTAGTAGTTCTGTGCCACTTCCGAGGTGAGCGAGAGCCGGATCTCTTCGTATGCCGCCTGGACCGCCTTTGCTTGCTCCTTGGCGACGCGCAGCTTGGGAATCTGCTGCCAGAGAGCAAACTCATAGTTCGTATCGCCGACCACCGCCCAGGGATCGAGTTGGCGCGGGAAGGGGGGAACCGGCCACTGGCCTTGGGCCGCGTTGGAAACCGACTTCAACCAGGGCGTGAAATCGAGCGTCGGGTAGAACATCGCTTTCACCCCCAACACCTCCGCCCGTGCCTGGAGTATCCGGGCGAAAGCCTCCCCAAGCGTGGGGTTGGCCGTCAGGGAAGCCGCCTCGAGCCGGTCCAGCTCCGGATCCCCGTACATCTTCCACCAGTCCCCCTTGCCGATGAGATGCTCCCTGGGCTCGGCAATCTTCCATTGAGGTCCCGGTGGCGCGTGAACCGGACGAGCAGGCGGGGCCCACTTGTATTGTGGGGTCGTGGGAATCTCGGGCCGTTCGAACTTTGGGGTCAGGCATCCGGCGAGCATTCCGAGCAGGGGAAGGGCGAATAGCCAGCGGAGGAGAAACGCTGCCTGAGCTGCTAGGCCGGCTAGCCTGACGGTTCGACCACAAGTACCGGGCAGCGCGAATGGCGAATCACCCGCTCCGAGACCGACCCGAGGATCCAATAGGCTGGTTGCGCGAGCTTCCTTCGGCCGACTACGATCAGATCGTAAGAACCGGTGCGGGCGGCCCGCAGAAGTTCCTCTGCCGGATCCCCCTCCGCGATCTGTTCGGAGAAGAGGATATTCCCTTAGCGCGCGGTCGCCGCACAATCCTCCAGCGGAGCCTGCAGGAGCCGGCGCTCCTCGGCCGCCGACGGGTCCCAATCGCTTCCCGGAGGAGGGAGGACCGCAAGGGCTCGCACCTCGGCCCCGAAGCGGCCGGCAATCTCGATCGCGAGATGAAAGGCCGCCAAAGCCCCCTTTGAACCGTCGAAACCAACCAGAATTTTCCGGAAGCCCATCTTCGATACCCCTTTGGATCCCCTGGTGCCGAATGGATATTACGCTGACCGATCCCACGGGCAAGGCCGGCCTCGTTCCTGGCTGTTCCCGGGCAGTCATGGCGCTCTCCCTTGTGGCGGACGGGCTCCCATCGCAGAAGGAGCATCCCCGTGCCGGTTGGAGTTTTGCTCGATGATTCTTCGAATCCGCCCCTCGATCGCGTCCAGTTCCCGGAGATAGAGGAAGGATTGGTAATCGGCTTCGCGCGCCTTCGACGGGATCCGGGTGATCGGATCGCGGATCGAGTTCCCCCGCTCTGCGACGTGAACCCTCGTTACCATCGTGAGGCCGAGGACCAGCGGGCGGCGCGCAAGCTCCTTCGGATCGAGCCGGATCCGGACCGGCACCCGCTCCACGATGTGAACATAATTGCCGGTGGCGTTGTCCGGAGGCAGAAGCGAGAAGACGCTGCCGGAGCCAGGCTCCAATCCCTCGACCACCCCATGGTACCGGGTTCCCCACCCGTACATATCCGCCTTGAGCACCACCGGCTGACCCGGGCGCATTTCCCCCAGCTCCCGCTCCCGGAAATTGGCAACGACCCAGACGTAGCCGAGCGGGACCACGCTCATGAGCAACTTTTCGGGCGTGATCTGATCCCCGGGCTGCACACTGCGGCGGGCGACATAGCCACTCACCGGGGCGGGGATCCTCCGCCGGTACCAGTCGAGCCAGGCGTCCCGGACTCGTTGCGCGGCCTCCTGGACCATCGGGTTGGTTGCCACCGTCGTCCCTTGGACGAGCGCCTCGCTTCCTCGCAGTTCCGCCTCGAGAGCAGCGATGGCCTGCTCCGATTCCTGAACCTTCCACTGGGCATCGATCGACTGCTGCTCGGAGATCACCCCGCTCGTCGTCCCGCCCCGGTAGAGCCCCAGGTCATACCGATAGCGCCCCAAGGCCGCCTTCTCCTCGCCGATCCGGTGGCGGAGCCGCGCGACTTGGCTGAAGAGAGCCTCGACCCGGCGAACCGTCGCCGCCAGGTCCGCCTCCGCTTTTTGAAGCGCGACCCGGGATTTGAGTCCATCCAGTCGGACCAGGACCTGTCCCTTCTCGACCCGCTCGGTGTTCTCGACACAGACCTCGACCACCGTGCCGGCGACCTGGGATTTGACCGGAGCCACATTTCCGGTCACGTAGGCGTCGTTGGTCACGACCCAGCCCCGGACGAAGAGAAACCAGAAAAGAAAAACAAGAAGGACGAGAACAAAAATGATCGCCCGGCGCAGCCTCCTCCCGGGAGTCCTCGCT
>JAQUAR010000228.1 GCA_028687155.1 Methylacidiphilaceae bacterium
CGCTCTGGATCGGCGCGGGGAAAGTATTTTTCTCGAACAGCGGAGCGGAAGCGAATGAATGCCTTTTTAAGCTCGCTCGGCGCTTTGGAGAGCCACGTGGCGCATGGGAAATTTTGACGGCACAGGGCTCCTTCCACGGGCGGACATTGGCGGCGATGGCGGCCACCGGTCAGGAGAAGGTGAGGCAGGGATTCGGTCCGCCGGTGCCTGGATTTCGTCACGTCCCCTTTCTTGACTTGGCGGAGATGGAGCGAGCGGTTGGACCGGCGACGGCGGCGATTCTCGTCGAGCCGATCCAGGGCGAGGGCGGGATCCGTTCCGCGACCCGATCGTATCTGGAGGGTTTGCGCGAGATCTGTGATCGCCATGGGCTGCTCTTGCTCTTCGACGAGGTGCAGACCGGCGCTTTCCGTTCAGGCCGGTTTCTGGCCTTTCAGCGACTGATGGAAGGCTCCGGAAAGGAGGCTGGCTTCCTGCCGGACGGGATTGCGATGGCCAAGGGGTTGGCAGGCGGCTACCCCATGGGGGCAACTTGGATTCGAGAGCCGTATGCGGATCTGCTCGGGCCGGGCGCCCATGCGTCGACGTTCGGCGGTTCGCCCCTGGCCTGCGCGGTTGCCTTGGCGGTTCTTCAACACATGGAGGAACATAGGCTCGGCGAGCAGATCCGGGAGAAAGGGGAAGGGCTGCGCAACCAGTTGGAGGCACTGATCTCTACGGATCGCGGGCTGATCCGATCGGTTTCCGGGGTGGGAGGTCTTTTGGGGGTGCACGTCCGAAGGGATGCCCGGACGGTTGCTCGTGAGTTGTTGGATCGGGGCCTTCTGGTCGCGCCTGCCGGGGAAAATGTCGTCCGTCTTCTTCCCCCGCTCAACGTCTCGTTGGAAGAAATCTCGGAGGCGATTGCGATTCTCGGCGCAGCCAATCGAGAGGAGGAGAAAACCTCTTGATCTCCGCCGTTGGAAGACACCGTCTCTTTACGGCTCCCGAACTCTGCCTCATTGGAGGAAGAGGCGATGGATCGTAGGGGGCCTGCCGAAAGTTGTCCTTAACCCCATATCGTGTGACCCGCTCATGGCTTCATCCCACTTGCCCCGCCATTTTCTTTCGATGACCGACATCCGCGAAGCCGAGGCCCGCGCGATTTTCGAACAGGTGGCGCACCAGAAGCGGGGTGGAGTCCAGGGGGGCGGGTCAGATCTCCCTCTGCAGGGCCAGGTATGGGCCCTTCTCTTCCGGAAGCCGTCCACGCGAACTCGAATCTCTTTCGAGCTCGCGGTCCGCCAACTCGGTGGCTCCGCCCTGTTCCTGAGCGCAGCCGAGCTCCAGATAAGCCGGGGAGAGCCCATGGGGGACACGGCGCGCGTACTGGGCCGGATGGTGCAAGGCGCGATCATTCGTACATTCGCGCAAGAGGAGATCGACACCTTTGCCCGAAGCAGCGGGATTCCCACCGTCAACGCCCTTACCGATCAGGAGCATCCTTGTCAGGTTCTGGCGGATATCTTTACTTTTGAGGAAAAGCGCGGTCCGCTCTCCGGGAAGATCGTTGCGTTCCTGGGCGACGCCTCCTGCAACGTGGCCCGATCCTGGGCGCTGGCCGCCTCTCTTTTCCGGTTTCAGCTCCGCTTCGGAGCTCCCCGTGCCTTCTTTTGCGACGTAGAGAACCCTTGGATCGTGCAAAGCGAATCGGCCGACGAAGCGGTTCGGGGTGCGGACCTCTTGTATACCGATGTCTGGATCTCCATGGGCCGGGAGGAGGAAAGCGCGCTTCGGGAAAAGGCCTTTGCTCCCTATCAGCTCAATCGGTCATTGCTGCGCCGGGCGAAGGCCGACGCGCTGGTGCTCCACTGCTTGCCCGCCTATCGGGGGTAAGAGATTGAGGGAGAGCTCTTCGAGGAAAGGGCTCAGGATATCTTCGACGAGGCGGAAAATCGCCTCCACGTGCAAAAAGAACTCCTTCGCTGGCTCGCGGCGCGGTAAGGAAGCCTTCGGCTACATGCTCTGCGACAGGGGCTTTCCCAACTGAGCGGCAACATAGCGGGCGAGGATGTCGACCTCCACGTTGAGGAGATCTCCCTCCCTCCTGGTCTGAAGAGTGGTTGCCTGCCAGGTAAAGGGAGTAATCCAGACCGAGAAGCGATCTTCTTTCGTGGTGCCGACGGTCAAGCTGATGCCATCGAGCGCGATGCTCCCTTTGGGAACAATCACGGTTTCCCAATCCTTGCGGAGCTCGAGGGAGAGTTCGTGTTCGGCGCCCTGATTCCGAATGTCGACGAGGCGGATCTGCCCATCCACGTGCCCTGTCACGAAGTGGCCGTCGATCCGGGAGCCGGCCGCGACGGAGCGTTCGAGGTTCACGAGATCTCCATTGTCCAATCCGCCCAAGTTGGTGCGCCGCAGAGTCTCCTCGAGGATGTCGAATCGCAGCGAGGTTGCCTCCTTTTGCGTCACGGTGAGACAACAACCATTGACCGCCAAGCTGTCTGAGGCCTGAAGGGATTCTGCAACCTTCCCTCCGTCAATCCAGAGTACGGGAAGAGCTGCCGTTGGTTTCGCTTGCACCCTCCCCACTGCTTCAACAATACCGGTGAACATGAGTGGCCTATCGGAGGTTCCATCCCCCGCTGACGACGATGTGGGCGCCGGTCACGTAGCTGTTTTCCTCGTCGATCAGGAACTGGATCGCGCGCCAGACGTCCTCGTGCGTTCCAAAGCGCCCCGCGGGGATCTTGGACAGGGAGGGAAGGTGGATGCTTTCTTCGAGATAGCCGGGGGAGACGACGTTCACAGTAAGGCCGTGTCGGGCCTCTTCCCTGGCAAGGGAGCGAGAAAGCAGGTAGACTCCCACCTTTCCGATGTGATAGCCGAGCGCCATCTCCCTTGCGCCGAGCCGGTCGCAGGCGGAATCGCCGATGTTGACGATCCGGCCTACCCCGGAAGCCCGGAGCAGAGGAAGAGCCGCCAGGCTGGTAAACAGCATTGCCGTCGCTGTCGTCTGCCATCCGATCTGCCAATCCTCTTCCCTGGTTTCGAGGAGGCGGACCGGCGGATAGATTCCCGAGTTGTTGATGAGGAGCCGCAATCCGCCGAATCGGCTCTCTACCTGTCTTAAAAGGGCTTGGGCTTCTGCCTGGTATCGTAAGTCCGCGCCGAATGCCTCGGCATCCCCGCCTGCTGCCCGGATCTGCTGGACAACCTCATGGCCGCCTTCTTTGCTCGAGTGGTAGTGCACGGCAACTGCCCAGCCATCCTGGCCCAGTTGGCGAGCCAGCGCCGCGCCGAGACCACGCCCGGCCCCGGTGACCAGCGCCACCTTTTTGCATTGCGATTGTTCCATCCTCCTGCGCAGCTTCTTATAGAAGAAGACGAGCGTAAAGCGCCATGAAAATAGGATTTACTCACCTCGAAGTCGCCGCTTCGCATCTCCCCTCGGTCTGGCTCTCTGCGAAGCGGGCTTCCCTCGAGCAAGGGGACATTGCCCCTGCGTTCCACTATGCGACGGCCCGGCAAGCCAACTTCTGGATGGCGCTTTTCCGGCGCTACTCTCCCTTCACCACCGAGGAAGGAAGGACGCTTTACCTTCGCAGCGCCAGGGAGGCTGTGGCGCTCCTCCCGAAAGATCCCGACCAGCTGGTGTCTCTCGGTTGTGGAACCGCGGAAAAGGACTGGCTTCTCTATGAGGCGCTTGCCGCTCGGTCCTGGAAACCGGATTGGGTCTGCATTGACGGCAGCTTG
>JAQUAR010000229.1 GCA_028687155.1 Methylacidiphilaceae bacterium
GCTCATTCGGCTCAACCGGATCACGCAGGGACTTCCGGCCACCGTAGCACTCAAGGCAGAGTTCTTCAACCCGCTCGGTAGTGTGAAGGATCGGATCGGTGCCGCGATGATCGAAGCAGCGGAAAAGGAGGGTCTCCTTGGTCCGCAGACCGAAATCATCGAGCCGACCTCCGGCAACACGGGGATCGCGCTGGCCTTTGTTGCCGCAGCCAAGGGATATCGCCTCACTCTCACCATGCCGGAAAGCATGAGCCTGGAGCGCCGCACCCTGTTAGCCCTCCTGGGAGCCAACTTGGTGCTCACGCCGGCTGCCGAAGGGATGGCGGGAGCCATCCGCCAAGCGATGACATTGAAGGAAAAACGGGGGAACTCCTGGGTTCCTCAACAGTTTGAGAATCCTGCCAATCCGGAAGTCCACAGGCGTACCACGGCGGAAGAACTCTGGTCGGATACGGCAGGGGCGATCGACGTTTTCGTCTCTGGAGTGGGCACGGGAGGCACGATCACCGGTGTGGGAGAGGTGATCAAAGCGCGCAAGCCCGAGCTTCGCACCATAGCCGTGGAACCTGTCGGTTCCCCGGTCATCTTCCAGGCGTTGCGCGGGGAGCCGATCAAGCCGGGTCCGCACAAGATCCAAGGAATTGGAGCGGGCTTTCTTCCCAAGAACCTCAACCTCTCCGTCGTCGACGAGGCATTTCCCGTTGCCGATGCCGATGCCTTTGCCATGGCGCGCCGCCTTGCGGAAGAGGAAGGAATCCTGGCGGGCATTTCTACCGGGGCGACGGTCCACGCAGCCATCGAAGTGGCCAAGCGGCCGGAGAACCGCGGGAAGCTGATCGTCGCGGTCGGAGCCAGCACGGGAGAGCGGTATTTGAGCACCGGGCTGGCCGAAGAAGCTCGCCGCCGCGTGGGTTCCGCGTAGCCGTCGCGCAGAGCGCCGAGGTTTCCGTCCTCCTACCACTCCGGTGCAAAACCGGAGCCTCGCCTCGTATCCATGCCCATTGGATTCGCCTCGGGCACGAACTTTGTCAGAAATGCTGGCTAAACATTTGGGCAGCCTCTAGCGTATTATAGATTTGGCATGATCGACAACGATTCTGCGCTCAAGCTCTACTTGCGGGAAATCAGCCAAGTTCCCCTCTTGCGCCGGGAAGAAGAGGTGGAATTGGCCCACCGCATCCAGAAGGGCGATGCGGCTGCCCGGCAGAAGATGATTCAGGCCAACCTGCGTCTGGTGGTGAAGATCGCGCACGATTACTCGACCAGCGGCCTGCCCCTGCTCGACCTGATTTCGGAAGGCAACATCGGATTGATGAAAGCGGTCGATCGCTTCGATCCCTCGAAAGGCGGGAAGCTGAGCACCTATGCGGCTTGGTGGATCAAGCAGTCGATCAAGCGTGCCCTCGCCAACCAGAGCAAAACGATCCGCCTGCCTGTTCACCTAGTGGACAAGATCGCACGGATGCGGCGGATGGCGATCCGCCTCGCCGAGGAGTTCGGCCGGGAGCCGACCGATGAGGAGCTCGCGCATGAACTGGGGATTTCGGGCTCCCGGGTGGAAGAACTTCGCACGATCGCCATTCAGCCGGCTTCGCTCAACGCGTCGGTGGGGGAAGAAGAGGATGGCACCTCGCTGGGAGAACTCGTGAAGGATGAAAGCGCCATCGATCCCGCGTCCATTATCCAAAGCGAGAACCTGAAAAGGACCGTGATGGAGCTCTTACCGGCCCTCGATGCCCGGGAGCGGAAGATCCTCGCCCTTCGCTTCGGACTGGAGGGAAACGAGGAGATGACCTTGGAGGAGATCGGCAAGAGATTTCACGTGACGCGGGAACGGATTCGACAGCTCCAAAACATCGCCTTGCGGAAAGTGCGCCGCGCTTTGGAAAAGAAGGAGAAGCGTCAACTCGTCCGATGAGTTTCCTCCTCCAAAGCACCCTTTGTCGGTTGAAAGAGAAGGTGCGCGACATCCCCGATTTCCCGCAAAAAGGGGTCCTCTACCGGGACATCACCCCCCTCATCGGGGACGGCCAGTTCTTCCGCCTGGTGATGATGATCTTCCTGGAACGGTATCAGCGGCGAAAGATCGACAAGATCGCCGCGATCGACGCGCGGGGCTTCATCTTCGCCGGAGCACTTGCCCACATTCTGGGCATCGGCCTCATCCCCATCCGCAAGAAGGGCAAGCTCCCCTATGAGACCTTCGAAACCGAGTACGCCTCCGAGTATGGGCTCAATACGCTGACCATCCACCGCGACGCGATGAGAAAAGGGGAGCAGGTGCTGATTCTCGACGACGTTCTGGCCACCGGCGGCACGGCGGAGGCGGCCGCAAAACTCGTCGAGCGCTGCGGAGGAAACCTGATCGAATTGGGTTTCCTGATGGAACTGCGCGGTCTCAAAGGCAAGGAGCGGCTCTCCCAATACCCCGTCTACTCGATCCTCCAGTTCCCTTAGCCTGTAGGTTACCCCTTGAAGGCGAAGTAGACTGCGGCCACGAGGAAACCGTAGGAGACCAGAAGATTCCATCGAGGGACGGCCCCGAAGAGAAAGTAAGCCAGGACCGTGAAGACCAAGAGGGTGATGCACTCCTGCATGACCTTGAGTTGCGTTACGGAAAACTCGTACGAGCCAATCCGGTTGGCCGGCACCTGAAAGACATACTCCAATAAGGCGAGCCCCCAGCTTGCCAGAATCGCAAGCAGGAGCGGCTGGTCGCGAAACTTCAAATGCCCGTACCAGGCCAGGGTCATGAAGATGTTGGAGACGACCAGCAGCAGAATCGTCTTCATGCCTAGCCTACCTGTCTCACAAAGTTCGTTCCCGAGGTGCGGCGGCAGCCAAGGCCTTACCGCGGCCGCTCGGGGAGGCTCATGGAGATTTTTTGGTAATCCGCCGGAGGCTCGAAGAGAGCGGCCGCCTGCGGGCCTGCTTGATACTGATCCCAATCGACCACGGTCCTCCCGTCCATGAGAGCCACCCGCAAGGGGAACTTGCCGGCTTCCTCTACCCAGATGTAGGCGTCCTTCTGGCTTCCTTTCATCCGGTACTTCGCGCAGGCATGGCCGCGGATCGTCTCCTTCCCTTCCAACACCCAAGAGGCGCCAGCCTCTTTGGGAATGCCCAGGTTGGCCGCGGAGCCCGTGTCCCGGTAACTGCTCTCCAGCACAAGCTTCCTCGCCGGAAGGATCGTGTACACTTTCTTCTGATCCTTCCGCAAGAGGATGATCTCCGTTTCGGGACCTTGCTGGGATTCGAGCCGAAGCTTGTCGCCATCCCGATAGAGGTGCTGCACGATCGTCACTCCCCCATCGACCTGGGTGGTCTGAATCACGGAAAACTGATTGCCCAGGGTGTATGGCTCCCTCGCCTGTTCGCCCCAGCCGCGAAAAGTCCCGAAGAGGAAAAGAAGAGCGGCGAGAAGCCCAACGATCCGTACCTGAACGGAGGCCCCCGGCGAACAGTGGTCCATGGCTCGCGAAGCTACTGGCCTTTTCCACGACGGGCCAGCAACAAATGCGGCGGCGGCCGGAAAAAACAGGTCGATCAGGGGCAAGCCTGGACCATGGGGGAGGAGTCCTGAAGGGTCGCCAGCCGAAGCTGGCCGCAGGCCGCATAGATCTCTTCCCCTTTCCGCGTCCGTACCGTGACGCGGCACCCGCCCTTTTGCAAAAGGCCTTCGAAGCGCACCACTTTCGCCGGGTCGGGGCAGTCCCAAGGCAACCCATCTACCCGAT
>JAQUAR010000008.1:0-7616 GCA_028687155.1 Methylacidiphilaceae bacterium
GCAATCGGGTTGCGAATCTCGTGAGCGATGCCGGCGGAGACGCGTCCGATCGCTGCCAGCCGTTCGGCCGCCGCCACCTGGCGGCCAAGACCGTCGGCTTTCCGTCGCGCTTCGGAGAGCCGCGCCCCCGCGTCGTTGAGGGCCGAAACGATCCGGTCGAGCTCTTGCTCGCCCGTGGGATCCAAGACGGGCAAATCGGTGAGGTCGTGCGCCTGGAGGGCATTTTCCATGCGCCCGACATGACGCGACCAGCTAAGAGTGAAACTCGTCAAGAGGCCAACGGCAACCAGGACGGTAGCAAAGAGGATCGTTAAGCCCGCCATCAGAAGCCGGTAACTTTGCCCGGCAAAAGGGAAGACCCGAGTCATCGTCCATGCGGTCAAGCCACGCACCGGGCCGTGGAGAGGAGAGGCCGTGACCAGTAGGGTTTGCGAGGGGAAGGCGTACCGCTGCACAATCTGGTGATTTTGCGCGAGAGAGAGACGATTGGCTGCTTCGATCCGGGAAAGCTCGGCTTCCGGTACATCGGTCTTTGGCCTCTCGCCCGGATAGGTCGGATAGGCATAGGCTAAGGACCCCGTTCCTTCCCGCCAGATGCCGCCCTCGATGCCCGGGTGGTCTTGCAGGGCATGGCGAATGAGCTCGGTCAACCCCGCGCGCAAAAGAGCTGGCGGCACCTCGGAAGCGCCTCTCGGCGAGCGAGCCATGAAGGAGCGGTATCCCTCGAGGATCGCATCACAGGCCCGTCCGCTTTCAGCTTGCGCTGGCCCCGTCCGGGCGGTAGTCGACTGGCGGAAGAGAGCCACCATCAGAGCGCCCGCCGAGGCGGTAGCGGCACCGAGCAAGAGCAGTAGGACGATCAGCCGTCCCCGCATGGAGCGAAACATAGGACCGCCCGATGACGATCGGAATGTCCGCTACTCTACCCTAGATCGACGCAGCGAGGCCAGCTCCGCCTGCGCCGCGGAGACGGGCGCTGCCCGGGGGCCCCGATCAAGAGGGTTCGACGATGCCCACGATCCCAGCCGGAAGGCTTGGGAAGCGGGTCGCGCGGCTAACTCTTATGATCGATCGGCTGGTAGCTCGGAGCAGGCGTTTGCGAGGTCGGCTGCGGTTTGGGCTTTTCGGAGCAGGCCACGATGAGCAGAAGCGAGAGAGCAACCAGTGCTTTGCCTACGACAGAGACGGGGAAACGCGGGGTTTGCATCGCCGTAGAGAATGCCGAATTGGACACGGTTGCACCACTCAATTCCTCAAGAAAGCGCCGCTTTATCTTTCTTGAACGAAGCGCCTTACGCGAACGGATCTACTCTAGGGCTACCGCCCCTGGCGTGTCAGAAGCAGGCTCCGGTAACGATCGACCCGCGCCATCCAGGCAGGAGGAATGACCGTCGTGCTGCTGTACTCCAGGATGACCGCGGGCCCTTCGATCCGGTTTCCCGGAAGCAGCCGCTCCCTCTGGTAAAAGCGGGCGGTCTGAACCCGGCCTGCAAACCAGACCGGTCGCTGGTAAAGCAGGCTTTCCTCGGGTTCTTCGGGACCCATCTCCTTCTCCGGAAAAAGGGCGGGCTTTCGGGGAATGCCGCGAGCCTGCAGACGAAGCGCAACGATCTCCGTTTTTCGACTCCAGTCGGCGTAACCGTACTGGATCTCGTGCAATCGATGGAACTGCTTGACGTACTCCTCAGAGTAGGGCGTCGTGATCTCGAAGCCCTGGCCCACGTAGCGAAGGTCGAGAAAGAACGAGAACCTTCGTTCGGTCTTGGCAAAGCCATCGGCTGCCAATTCGTCTTCCGCTCGCGCCGCCAGCCGGTCGAAGGCCCGCCTCAGCTCCTCCTCCTCCGTCTGCTCCTGTGCCTGGAGCAGGGTTTCGACGTAATCCCGCACAAAATCCGAAAAAAGACCGCCGAGAGCCGAGAAAAGGCCCGGATCTCGTGGGATGAGCGCCTGTCGAATCTCCAAGGCATCGGCCAGATCGCAGGCGTGCAAACCACCCGCACCGCCGTACGCCAGAAGAGGGAAATCGCGAGGATCCTTGCCGCTCTCCGCGGAAACGAGCTGGATGGCTCGCGCCATGCGCACGTTGACGACATCCAAGATCCCTTGGGCCCATTTCTCCACGACGTTCTCTTCTCCCGCTCCGCTGCCGCACAACGCAGCCAGATGCTCACGTCCAAATCTCGCGAAGAACTCCCGGGCCCGGACGGCGTCCAAGCTCATCTGCCCGCCCAGCAGGCCGTCCGGCCCGAGCCGTCCAAGGACCAGATGCGCATCGGTCACGGTAATCTTCTCCCCCCTGCCGTAGCAGACCGGTCCGGGATCTGCGCCCGCGCTCTCAGGACCGACCCGCAGGGCCCCTCCCGCATCGACACGGGCGATCGAGCCGCCACCCGCCGCAACCGTCTGAATGGGGAGAAGCGGTATGCCCACCGGATAGCCACCGATCCTGCCGCCGCGACTTGGCACCTCGACCTCCCCCACAAGGGTCACGTCGGTCGATGTGCCTCCCATATCGAGGGCGATGACCTGCGGGAAACCGGCAAGACGTCCCCAGGCGGCGGCGGCGACCACCCCGGCCGCCGGCCCCGAAAGCGCCGTCTGAATGGGGTAGTCGGCCGCGTACCTCGCGGAGAGCGCGCCGCCGTTCGACTGCATGACCCAGAGAGAAGCCGTCCGCGGCTCCTCGATCCGTGTTGTCTCCGCGAGGCTTTTTACCCCTTGCTCGGCACGACCAAGATAGCGCCGCAGTATCGGAGCGATGTACGCATTGAGGACGGTCGTAGACGTCCGTTCGTACTCGCGATGCTCGGGAAGCAGTCGGCAGGAAAGCGAGACGGGCAGACCGAGATCCTGGAGCAGCATCCCCGTCTCCTCTTCGTGCCGAGGATTGGCAAACGAGAAGAGGTAGACGATCGCAACACTCTCCACACCGGATTCCCGAAGATGGTTCTTCCTCGCCAGCACCGCCGACGGATCGAGCGGCCTTAGGATCTCCCCGCGCACCCCCACCCGCTCCGGAATGCCGAGGCGCCGCTCGGGCGGGACCAGAGGAGCGGGCTTCGATGGCCCCAGGGCATAAAGCTTCGGCCGATTCTGCCGGCCGATCTCCAGCAGATCCTCGAAGCCCTCGGTGGTCAAAAGTGCGGTGCGCGCCCCTTTCTGCTCCAAAATCGTGTTGGTTCCTACCGTAGTGCCGTGAACGACCTCGATCCGGCTCGGATTCCGGTCCTGCAGAAGGCGGCGGATCCCTGCCAAAAGCGCCTCTTCGGGAGCGTGCGGCGTCGAAGGCAGCTTGAGAGAGAACAGTCTCCCTTGCCAGAGGGCGACGCAGTCTGTAAAGGTACCACCGGTGTCCACGGCGACGCGAAGAAGACGGCTCCCCGATCGACCCGGTGACAGCCCAGGAGTCGTTTCCGGAGTCAGCGCGAGGCTCTGCCGGGATCGCGCCGGGAGAAGCTCCTTTTCCTTTTCGTCTTCTCTTCCCTTTGCCATTCGCCCGATCTTCCTGTAGAAGTTCCCGGCAAACATAACAGGAAGCCTTGATTTATGCCTAGCCAGGAAACCCGTTCCGCCCCTCTCGACGAACTCGTCTCTCCGGAAGAGCTTCTCCGTTTTCTAAAGGAGCCGCTCTCCTACCCCCACCATCCCGGTCGAGTCGACTTCCTCCAGACCCACGCCTCCTACGTCTTCCTCGCCCCGCCCTATGTCTACAAGGTCAAGAAGCCGGTCAATTTCGGTTTTCTCGACTACTCGACCCTCGAAAAGCGCAAGCACTTCTGCGAGCAGGAAGTCGCCTTGAATCGGGAGCTCTGCTCCGAGGCCTATCTGGGGGTGCTCCCGATCGTCCGGGAGAAGGGCGAGCTCCGCTTCGAGGGAGCGGGAGAGCCCGTGGAATACGCGGTTCGCATGGCGCAGCTCCCCGGAGAGTTTTTCGCCAAGCACCTGCTTACCCATGGTTTGTTCGGCACGCCCGAGCTCGACCGCGTTGCCGAGCGGCTGGCTGCCTTCTACCAGGGACAGCCGCCCAAGGAATCGGTTCTGGATTGGGGCCGGGTCGAAAAGCTGCGGATCACCTCGGACGAGAACTTTATCCAGACGGAGGGGGACATCGGAAGAACCATCGACCGGGTGACCTGGGAGACGCTCCGGTTCTTTACCGAGGAGTTTTACCGGCAACGCGCCTCCCTCTTCGAACGAAGGGTGCGCGACGGCTGGATCAAGGACGGGCACGGAGATCTCCACCTCGAGCACATCCACATTTCGCCGCAAGGACTCTGCATCTACGATCGCATCGAGTTCAACGACCGGTTCCGCTCCGTCGATGTCGCCAGCGATGCAGCGTTTCTCGCAATGGACCTCGCCTTCCAGGACCGCTTGGACTTGGGCCGCTACTTCCTCGAACAGATGGCACGCAGGCTGAACGACCCGGAGATGCTCGAGCTGACCGATTTCTACTGCTGCCAGCGAGCCTATGTGCGCGGCAAGGTCGAATCGATGACCGCGCGAGATCCGCTGGTACCCTTTTCCGCGCAGGAGCAGTGCCGGCGCCGAGCCGGACGCTACTTCCAACTCGGGCTCCGCTATGCCACAGTT
The DNA here is from genome assembly GCA_028687155.1 of Methylacidiphilaceae bacterium. Taxonomy (GTDB): domain Bacteria; phylum Verrucomicrobiota; class Verrucomicrobiia; order Methylacidiphilales; family Methylacidiphilaceae; genus Methylacidimicrobium. The sequence continues at coordinate 4,594 of JAQUAR010000008.1, forward strand.
GGCTCCCGACCGACCGCCCTGGCGGTGCTCGGACGGGTCGGCGCCGGCAAGACGACCCTGGCGGCCGGCCTGGCAAGGGAGCTCGGCTGGACACATCTTTCGTCGGATTCCCTTCGCAAGGAGCTTGCCGCTCTTCCCGCCGGAGAAAGGCCCAGTGAGGAAGTGCGCTCCTGGCTCTATTCGCCCGCGTTTTCCGAGAAAACGTATGACGAGCTCTTCCGTCGTACCCTCGATGCCCTCCGCACTCGTTCGGGTTGCATCGTCGACGCCACCTTTTCCCGCCGCGAGGAGCGCCGCAAGCTCCACGAGATCTGCTCGCAAGCCGGGGCGACGCTCGTGTTCCTGGAAGCGGAGGCGGGAGAGGCTGTCCGGAGAGGCCGGCTCCAGGCCCGCGAGGCGCAGCCGGAGACGATCTCGGACGCCCGGGTGGAAAACCTCGAACTTCTCGACGGACGATTCGAGCCGCCCACCGAAGCGTTCGAGGAAGCGCCGCTGCGGATTTCCTGCGAGCAGAGTCCGGAAGCCGCCGTTTCCGAGGCCCTCCACGCGTTAGCTTCCCGAAAAGCCGCCGTCCTCCCCTGATTGGGGGCGGTTTAGCCCCGTCGAGTACCAGATCCCCTCGGGGCGCGGGACCGCATTCTCGAAATCGGCGGCTCCCCGGGTCAAGGCCGCGTGGGATGGCCGGCCCGGGCGGCCCCAGAGAAGAACGAGGTAGATCAGGGCTCCCACCAACATCCAGAGCAGAAAGCAGACGAACGTTTTGCGACTCAGATTGGTCATCAGGTAGCCGCAAAAGCCGATCGCGGTCAGGGCGCTCCACGGCATGACCGGAACTTGAAACGGCCGCAGCAGCCCGGGTCTCTTTTTCCGGAGCACCAAGACTCCCAACGCAACGACCATGAACGCGGTGAGTGCCCCCATGTTCGTGAGCTCCGCGACCGACTCGATCGGCAGGAAGCCGGCGATTCCCGCAACCAGTGACCCGATGAGAAGGATCATGCGCGCCGGCGTCCGCGAGATAGGATGAATCTTCCCTAGAAAGCCGGGCAGCAAGCCATCCCGGCACATGGCGAAAAAGACGCGGGATTGGCCATAGAGGTTCACCAGGAGGGCGGAGGTGATCCCGGCGATGGCGCCAACCGCCACGAAGTTAGCGGCCATCCGCTCGCCCACCTGGACCAAGGCGAAAGCGACCGGATCCTTCACGTTGAGAATCCGGTAAGGAACGATTCCGGTCAGGACGACGCCCACTAGGATATAGATCACAGTGCATACGGCGAGCGATCCGAGGATGCCACGCGGCAGGTCGCGCTGCGGATCTTTCGCCTCCTCCGCCGCCGCCGAAACGGCGTCGAATCCGACATAGGCGAAAAAGATGAGGGCGGCTCCCGTCATGACTCCCTTCCAGCCGAAAGGAAGGAGAGGATGCCAGTTTTGCGGATTCACATGCCGCGCGGCGACCAGTAAAAAAAGACCGATTACCAGGAGCTTCACTATGACGATCCCGTGATTGAAGCGTGCGCTCTCCCGCGCCCCGACGGCAAGAATGCCGCTCAACCCGAGCGCGATCAGCGCCGCAGGAAGGTTGAGCCATCCCCCTTCGTGGGGAGCCTTGCCCAGAGCCGTCGGCAAGGAGAGGCCAACCCCAGCCAAGAGTTCCTGGAAATATCCCGACCAGCCAATCGCCACCACCCCACCCGTCAACAGGTAGGCCAGAATCAAGTTCCATCCCGTGAGCCACCCGGCGAATTCCCCCATGCTCAGGGAGGCATACGCGTAGGCGCTCCCTGCGGTCGGCACAACGGAGGCAAACTCCGCGTAGCAGAGAGCCGCAAAAACACAGGCCAGCCCCGCCACCACGAAGGAGAGCCAGAGGCCCGGTCCCGCCGCCGTGGCGGCGGCGACGCCGGTGAGCACGAAGACCCCGGCGCCGACGATCGCACCAACCCCGAGGAGCATCAAGTCGAGCGCAGAGAGCGTCCGACGTAGCTCTACCGGAGCTCCTTGTCGTCCCGGCGACTGCCCCCCTGCCCCTCCTCCTTGCGATTCCATCTTCTCTTTTCTATCTTCCGGCACCAAAGCAGTTGTCGTTCCGGGAGCGGAGATTTTGTTTCGCCCTCTTTGAGGAATCATGAACAGCAGCCCGCGCCCGTTGTCCACGATTTTGTTGCCGCCACCCAGGCTTGGCTCCGCGGTGCCGCACAGGCCGGCACGCGATCGGACCTTGCGAGACCGCGCGATCTGGCCATGATTAGGAGGTCTTCTCCTGGCAGAAGGATCGTGAGCTTCCATCCCGCCGTCCAAGACTGGTTTGCCAAAGCAATGGGCGCTCCGACGCCGGTGCAACGGGCGGCCTGGCCCTTGATCCAGAGCGGGCGGCCGGTTCTCCTCTCGTCCCCGACGGGATCGGGAAAGACCCTGGCCGCTTTTCTCGGAGCAATCGACCGGCTCGTTCGCCGCGGCCTATCCGGAAAGCTCGCCGACGAAGTCTCTGTCCTCTACGTCTCGCCGCTGCGCGCCCTCTCCTACGATGTTCACCGGAACCTGCTCGAGCCGCTCGCCGGGATCCGCCGGGAACTCGTCACCCGCGGCCTCGATGCCCCCGAGATCCGCATCGCCGTCCGAACCGGCGATACTCTGCCCTCCGAGCGGGCCCGAATGATGCGCCAGCCCCCACAGCTTCTGGTCACCACTCCGGAGTCGCTCTATCTGCTCCTCGGGAGCGCGGGTGGACGCCGCCTCCTGGCCACCGTCGACGTAGTGATCATAGACGAGATCCATGCCGTGGCCTCGGGAAAGCGGGGCGCTCATCTCTCCCTCTCCCTCGAGCGGCTCTCGGCCCTGACCCAGTCCCGCTTTCAGCGAATCGGTCTTTCGGCGACCCAGCGGCCGATCGGCGAGCTCGCGCGCTTTTTAACCGGGATGCCGGCCGATGGCGCGCCTTCCTGCGCGATCGTCGATCTCGGCTCCCAACGAAAGAGGGAGCTTGCGATCGAGTTGCCCCCCTCTCCCTTGGAAGCCGT
>JAQUAR010000008.1:7626-15493 GCA_028687155.1 Methylacidiphilaceae bacterium
CGCCTCCGAGGTTTGGGAGGAGATCTCCGATCGGCTGGCCGAACTCGTCCGGTCTCGCCGCACGACCCTCGTCTTCGTGAACAGCCGTCGCCTTGCCGAGCGCGTCGCCCACCACCTGAGCGGCCGGCTCGGGGAAGAAGGCGTTGCCGCTCATCATGGAAGCCTCAGCCGCGAGCGCCGCCTCGCTGCCGAGGAACGGTTGAAAGAAGGCCGGCTCTCGGTTCTCGTGGCCACCTCTTCCCTGGAGCTCGGCATCGACGTCGGCGAGATCGACCTCGTCTGCCAACTCGGCTCTCCGCGCTCCATCGGCGCCTTCCTGCAACGGGTCGGCCGATCGGGACACCGCCTGGGCAACGCGATCCCGGAGGGAAGACTCTTCCCGCTGAGCCAGGACGACCTAGTGGAATGCGCCGGGCTCCTTCTGGCGGTCCGGAAGGGAGCCCTCGATCGCCTCATCATCCCCGAAGCGCCGCTTGATGTTCTCGCCCAACAGATCGTCGCGGAGGTGGCGACCGGCCCGAAGGAAGAGGAGGCCCTCTTCCGGATGATCCGGCGGGCCTACCCGTATCGTCGGCTCGGTCGGGAGGGGTTCCTTCGGCTCGTGCAGATGCTTGCCGAAGGCTACTGCTCAAGACGGGAACGAAACCGCGCCTTTCTCTTCCGGGACCTCACGCAGAAGAGGGTGCTTCCCCGAAAGGGCGCCCGGCTCGCCGCACTGCTCAACGGCGGGTCGATTCCCGACGCCGGGGATTACCCCGTCGTGGCGGACCCCGAGGGAATCACCCTGGGCACGGTAAACGAGGATTTTGCGGTCGAGAGCCTCCCGGGGGACATCTTTGCCTTGGGCAACACCTCCTGGCGGCTCCGAAAGATCGAGCGGGAAGTGGTTCGCGTTGAGGATGCGCACGGAGAGGCTCCGACGATCCCGTTCTGGCTCGGGGAGCTGCCCGGCCGCAGCCGCGAGCTCTCCGAGAATGCAGGCACGATCCGCCGCCGCGTGGACCAGTGGCTTGCGGAGGCCGAAGGAAGAGCGCCAGGGGACGCGGAGAGGATCGTCGCGAGCAAGCTCGAACGCTGGCTCGGACTCTCGGAACGCGCCGCCCGAGAGCTCTCTTCCTACCTAGCGGCAACTCGATCGGCCCTCGGCTTTGTCCCCCATCCCGGACGGGTTGGGATCGAGCGTTTTTTCGACCCCTGCGGAGCAACCCAGATCGTCATCCACTCCCCCTTCGGCAGCCGCGTCAATCGCGCCTGGGGGCTTGCCCTCCGCAAGCGCTTTTGCCGCAAGTTCAACTTCGAGCTCCAGGCCGCGGCTACCGAGGACGCCATCCTGCTCTCGCTCACCCATGCGCATAGCTTCCCTCTGGCGGACCTCCTCTCCTTCCTCCATCCGGAATCCGTCCGCTCCGTGCTGACCCAGGCGCTCCTGGCGAGCCCGATGTTCACCGTCCGCTGGCGCTGGACCGCCTCGATTGCACTCGCGGTCCCCCGGCGCCGAGGAGGAGGCAGAGTCCCTCCCCTTCTCCAGCGGATGGAAGCCGAGGAGCTGCTCGGCGCGATCTTTCCGGATGCGGTCGCCTGCCTGGAAAATATCAGCGGAGACCGGGAATGCCCCGACCATCCCCTGGTCGAGCAGACGCTCCGCGACTGCCTTTCGGAGGTCATGGATCTCTGCGGACTGGAAGGCATCCTTCGCAAGTTGCAAGCGGGCGAGATCGTCGCGACCGCGCGGGACCTCCGCGAGCCCTCTCCCGCCGCCCGCTCCATCTTGGCTGCCCGCCCCTACTCGTTCCTCGACCCCGCCCCGCTCGAAGAGCGCCGGGCCCGCGCCCTGACCTACTCCGGCCACCTCCCTTCCACCGAGCTCCGTCAGCTCTCGTCCGCCGATCCGATTGCCGTGCGGCGAGTGCAAGAGGAAGCCTGGCCCGACCCCGAGGATCCGGATCAGATGGAGGATGCGCTTCTTCTCCTGGGCTTTCTCACTCTCCGGGAAGCCCGGGAGGGACGGTCGGAGCAGCTCCGCGGTTCCCCGCAAAGAGCGGAACGCTCCTGGGAACCACTGCTCCAAGCGCTTGCGAAGACCGGCCGAGCCATCGCCTTCCGCTGCCGTCCGGACCAGAGCGACTTCCTTTGGAGCTCCCCTGCTTGGCTTGCCCACTGGAAAGCGCTCTTCCCGCAGGGCGAGATCGTCCTGGGAGAAAAGACCCCTCTGCCCAGCGCGGCTTGCCTGGAGCGCGAAGATTCTCTTCGCGAGCTCCTCCGTGGCCGGCTTCAGGGTCTTGGGCCCGTCTCCGCCACAGTTCTGGGCCTCCCGCTTGCGCTTTCGGCCGACCAACTCCTCCCCGCGCTTTCCGCGCTCGAAGCGGAAGGCTTCCTCTTTCGCGGCCGCTGGCTCTCCGGAGAAGACGAGGAACAATGGTGCTCGCGCGGACTTCTCGCCCGCATCCACCGCTATGGCCAGGAGCGCCTCCGCCGCTCGATCCGCCCGGCCTCCGCCTCGGATTTCCTCCGATTTCTCCTTTGCTGGCAGAAGCTCGCCCCCGAGGAGCGCATGGCTGGCCCCGAGAGCCTCGTCCCCGTCCTCACCCTGCTGGAAGGAGTCTCCGCTCCCCCGGCCACCTGGGAGCAGGAGCTTCTCCCAGCCCGGATCGACGGCTACGATCCCGCCTGGCTCGAACGCGTCTGCCTCGACGGCCGCTTCTTCTGGCATCGCCTACGCCGCCCCCAAGAGGAAGCCCGGACGGCTCGCCTGACGGCTTCTTCCCCGGTCGCCATCCTGCCACGAGGCAGGCTCCCTCTCTGGATGAACGGAGCACTTTGCGTCCCAGGCGAACTCTCCCACCGAGCGGAAGCGGTCCTCTCCTACCTCCAGGATCACGGCCCTTCCTTCTTTCCCGACATCCTGGAGGGATGCAGCCCGCTCCGAGGAGAAACGATCGAAGGATTGGCGGAGCTTGCAGGAAGCGGCCTCGCCCGCTCCGACGGATTTTCCGGACTTCACCTCTTCCTCCCGGAGCGGGAGCGCCGAAAGGAGAAGCAGGCGCCCGCGGGCCGCTGGTCTCTGACTCCCTCCCCAGCCGCCCTAAAGGAAGAGGAGCGGGCGGAGGCGATCGGCCGGGTCCTGCTTCGGCGTTACGGGGTGGTCTTTCGCAAGCTTCTGGCTCGGGAGGAAGCTCTTTCCCCATGGTGGCGGCTCCTGGCCGCCTACCGCCGCCTCGAGGCGCGCGGCGAGATTCGCGGCGGACGTTTCGTCGCCGGTTTCTCGGGAGAACAGTTCGCCCTCCCCGAGGCGGCAGCCTCCCTATGGAAGATCCGGGAGCAACCCGGCACCGGCGGCTGGATTTCGGTCTGCGGTGCAGACCCTGCGAACTTGGTCGGCATCGTCACCCCAGGCGAAAGATTGCCCGCTCTTGCTGGCAACCGCCTCCTCTACCGCGACGGGGAACCCGTGGCCGTCCTCCAATCCGGAAAGCGCCACTTCCTCCGTCCACTCGACTCCCACGAAGAATGGGAAGCCACCCAGCGGCTGCTGCGTCGGGCTGATGCGGAATACCGTACCGGTCGCTAACCTGCCTGTCTCACACAGCGGCCATCCCGCCGGAAAGGAATCACCGTGATCGACTCGAACCCTTTCTTCCGATCGCCAGGGCTTGCCGAATCCTCGGCAGCTCCAAGGAGAACTCCGGGAAAAGCGGCGTCCGCAACGTATCGTCGAAGCGTTTGACCGCAACCGGCTTCTCCGGATCTTCCTCGAAGCGGTAGATGCGCACCGTCTCCGCATGCCGGTCGAAGATCCAGTATTCCCGAATCCCCGCCGCGCGGTAGATCTCCACCTTGTCCACCAGATCGACCTTCTCCGTCGAGGGGGAGAGAATTTCGACCACGAGCGCCGGAATCACCCCTTCCTGGACATTCGCCTCGTTGTCCCAGCCGTTCAACTGGTCGTTCGGAATGTAGCAGAGATCGGGCACCACCCCTTCGCGATCCGCATCCAGGATCGCCGGGAAGGAAAAGGCGACGTTGTGCCGTACGATGCCCAAGAGCCGCCGTCGAAGGTATAAGCCGATCTCAAACTCGATCTCTCCCGCCAAGCCGCTATTGCCTCCCGTCTCCTCCGTCATGATGAGATTCCCGTGAATCAACTCCCAACGTTCTCCCTCGGGAGTCGCCAGCCAATCCTTCACCGTAGATGGGCCGAGAATCGTCGTCGGCATGATGGCCTCCTTGCTGCTGCCTTCACGAGGATACCCGCACCCAGGGCGCATCGCAAGCGGGCGCACCCCGGCTCACCGAGGGGATTCCCTTCGTAAATTTTCCTGATCCCGTGGATAGGCCGCAAGCTGCAGAACCGACGCAAATCGTGGAGACGACTTGCTTCGGCAAACAGCCGCCACCCTTTGGATCGGCGCTGAACTTTCATGACCCGCCATCCTTCCGCTTCGCCAAAGCCGTCCATGCCCCCATCTCATGAACCCTCCAGCCCCCCAATACCCAAGCGGTCACTTCATCTGTCCTCGCGGCGGTCACTTCACTTGCTTACGACAATCACCATTGATTTCTTGATCGGTCCATGATGTGCGCATATAAGGCGAAGCGTGCAATCAAACCTCTCTAACGCACGATGAATCGCATTTACCAGGGTAAAGTCACTAGGGTGGAGTGGGTTGGGGAAGACAACAAACTGCAGCCATTTTCCGACGATCTGAAGGCGGCCACGAAGCAATGGCGGAAAGCCCTCTGGGAACACCATGAGCTTTTCCAGGATGCAGTGAACTATTACACCTTGGCTCTCGCGGCGTTGGCGGAAGGGGCTGATGAGGCTAAGAAAGAGGGCAAGGCTGTTCGCCAGTGGCGGAAACAAGTGAAGGAGAATTGGGTCAAAAGCCAACGGAAGGCAGAATCTTTTGAGGGTCCGCATCGACGTCTTGCCGAATTGCTTGGCGTGAAGGCCGACCTTGATGGCGACGCTGCTTTCGAGCAGTCGGCCAGCACCATTCTCAAGCCTGCACGTTCCTCCTCCAAGGAGGAGCGCTCCGCGGCGCTGCTCCAGTTGCTTTACGAATTAAAAGATGGGTCGGCTCTGAACAAAGTGTGTGTGGGGAGATTGGCATTGTTGTGCAACGAGACTTACAACGGGACCAGCAATGAGGATGTCGGGCGGCAGCATAAAAAGCGCAAAGAGATGCTACAACAAATCCACAAGTCGTGCAAGACCGATGAAGGTAGGAGAGACACTATAAAAAGGGCTCCCGAACTCGTAGACCCCAATCTGTTCCTTACGAAGTCTTCATCCCGTTCTGTGCGCGGCAAGCAGGCGCGGGAACAGATTAAGAAGAACTGGGAAAATGCACAAAAGACATGCCCCAGCCTTACCGAGATCGAAAAGGAGTTCTTCGCCGAGGCGGAAAGACGCGCCGACATTGTGGAAATCGCCCTTCCCGGTCGAAGGCCGAATCGCTGTTATCATATCGCAGCCGTATTTCAATTCTACCCGTGCGAACGCACATTGGACGCTTTTCTCGAGGCGACGAGTACCATGCCCAATGATGTGGTTAGCAAGGGCCGTGATCTTATTGCCGATCTTCGGAGAGCCTGCGGCGGGCGATCTCTCGATTATGTTACCAATCTCGCCTTCTTGTGCAAAAAGAACAAACAACAATCCCGCGCGGATTGGTTTGAACTAGACTTAGCAGCCTTCATCGAAGCCATCAACGCGCCTCATCGTTATGTTCAAGACACGGTGAAGCGCCAAGAGGAGGCTGAGAAATTCAGTGAGGCTATCCGTGCGATGAAAGGTCGAGGACGCGCCGCTTCCGATGATGATGATGCATTGCCGGGATTCGAAATTGACGAGAGGATTAAGTTGCTCCGAAGGCTGGTCACGGATCACGAGGAAGGCCTGGCCTATCTGGGTGAAGACGAAGAAGGACGCTCGGGGGAATATACGATCCAGGAGCGCACTTTGCGCCACTGGAGCGCGATCCGCGCGAAGTGGCGCAAGCTGGCGGAAAACGGGGAGGCTTCGCCCGAGAAACTCTGGGCTGTCGTGGCAGCCGAACAAGCGGATCATGTGGATGATTTCGGCAGCGCCCCCCTCTATCGAAAGTTGACCGAAGACCGCTACCACTCGATCTGGCGGGACCCGGGAACGGAGGACTGGCATGCGGACGATCCGCTCCGCGCTTGGTTGCAGTACACCGATCTAAAGCGCGACTTGGACGATAAAAATCGCCTCATTCGGTTTACGCCAGCGCATGCGATTCAATCCCCGCGCTACTTCCACTTCCCTAAGGGAGGCCGCTTGAAAGCAGAGCACAAGCCCGGCACAAAGGCATTTCAAGCCGGCATTGCCGTCAGAACGGATAAAAAGTGGCGTGGACAAAAGGTACTCATTACTTATTCGGCTCCGCGCATGGGGCGAGACCGCCTGCGCCAGGACAGCGAAACATCTCTTGATCATGTTCCTTGGCTTCAACCGATGATGCAGGCGCTGGGGCTGGAGGAACCGGACACGGTGGACTTCGGAAATTGCCGCATCACGCTTCAGCCAAGCGACAGGGAAGACATTCAGTTGACATTCCCGATCAATGTGTCGCCGAAAAAGCTGACGAAACACATCGGCAAAGATCTGCTCTGGAGGAAGCAATTCAAACAGCATCCGGAGGGCAAACAGTTTTACAACGCCAGCTTGCGCTGGCCGCATGAGAAGCCGTCCCCTGAGAACCCGTGGTACTCGAAACTCAATGATTTCTCTATCCTCTCCGTTGATCTTGGCCAACGACATGCTGGGGCATTCTCAATGCTCGGCGTATGCGCGACCCCTTCATCAGGACAAGAGCCCAAAGAGCCATCCCGATTCATTGGGGAAGCTGGCGGCAAGAAATGGTGGGCAAGGCCCGAAGCCAGCAGGCTGCTCCGTCTCCCTGGGGAAGACCGCAAAGAATGGCGCGCGAAGACCAGCCTGGACACAGACGACGGTGGTTCATTCGATTTCCGCGAGGAACTTCACGGAAGCCGAGGCCGGATGCCCCGCGCTTTTGAAACGGAAGAGTGCCACAATTTACTCATCGCCTCCCTGGGAGAGACTCACGCAAGGAGCTTCCTGACCGCTGGTTGGGATGATCCAAAAAGCCCCTGGAGGCTTTCGTTCCCGGAACAGAATGACAGGCTCCTCGCCGCCGCGCGGCGCGCTCTATACCGAATGGCGCAATTGCACCGCTGGTGTTGGTTTCTTAGGGGCACGGATCAGCGAAGAAGCGTTGCCCGAGAACAAATCAGGCAAGCTCTTGGAGAAAGTGACGATGAGTCCAAGAGTTGGCTGCCTGCAGAATTGAAGAACCCAGCGACATTGGACGATTCGGCACTCGTCGCCGATTGCCTTGCCAGATTGCTCACTAATTATCTCAATAGCTTCCCGGATCTTTTGGTGTGGTTGGCTAACCGAGTTCTCCCGCTGCGCGGCCGCTCGTGGAAGTGGGAAGTGCATCCGAAGGCTGGGCTAGGCAATCGCATTCATGTCCTCACGCAAAATGGTCCAGCGCTCGATAGGCTCGAGCGGCCGATTTGGCTTCGCGGACAGCGTGGCCTCTCCATGGAAAGAATTCATCAAATCGAAGAGCTTCGAAAGCGTTTTCAATCGTTGAACCAAACGCTTCGAAGAGACATAGGTGCCAAACCGCCCATCCGTCGGGATGAGAAGGTGCCGGATCCCTGTCCTGATCTTTTGGAAAAGCTGGATCAGATCAAGGAGCAGCGTGTCAACCAGACCGCTCACATGATTCTAGCCGAAGCGCTCGGCGTACGATTGACTGCACCGCCCAGCAACAAGGCGGATCTCAGGGCCAAGTGGGATCAGCATGGCATTTAC
>JAQUAR010000230.1 GCA_028687155.1 Methylacidiphilaceae bacterium
CCAGCCGGCTGAGCACCGTTTTCTGATTCTGACAGAGCTTTTCCACGCGCTCGGGGCTTTCTCCCCAGCCGAGATTCTGGATGGCGAGGGCGAGCGGGGAGGGGATGATCCGGCGGCGGCGAAGCGCAAAGCCCCGCTCCAGGATGACCGCCAAACCGATGATGGAACAGAGGACGACGGGGTAGATAAAGATGCCGGCAGCGTCGATGAAGCGACTGGCGGCACCGAAGACGTCGGAAAGGTTCGTATGGCTAGGCATCCTCTGACCTCGTGCTGTAGAATGGATTTTGCGCCGGCCTCACGGAGAAGACGGACTCCGCTTGAAAAGAAGGCGCCTCACGGGCATCGGGGGCATTGGGCTGCTCCACTGCTCGCAAGACTCGAATATCACGATTGGCAGTCGGATGCTAGTTGAAAATCTCGAGCTCCAGCCGAAGGGAGTCGGCTAATAGATGCTAAAGGTGATCTCTTCCCAGAACCCTGATCCTAGCTGGGTTTTCATCCCTTCGGAGAACGGCTGGAAGGGCGCGGAAAGCCGGACGGAGTCGTTGGAGATGGTCCGCAGCACCTCGGTGCGTCCATCCTCGGAGACGATTTGCAGGTTCCGGATGGTTCCATCCGACTGGACGTAGAAACGAACCTGGACAGATCCAAGGGCGAGAAGAGCCATGTTCTGCTCGACCTCGAGATACCAGCGAGAGCCGATGGCGCGGTACATCCGAGCCTTATAGCGGCCCAACTCCGTTTCCCGTGTGGCGGGGGAGGCGGGTCCGATCTCCGCGGTGCGTCCGCCGGCGAGTTGCATTCTGTGCCTTGGCAGTGACGCCGGGGAAGGGGGCGGAGCGGGAGGAGGAGTGGCTTCGGGCTCGGGCTTCTGTTCCGGCCGCTGCTGACTCTCTTCGGTCGGATCTTCCGGACGCGGCCGCTTGGCTTCCGGTTGCGAGGTTTCCTCGGCCAGCTTCTCTCCTTGCTTATGGCTTGCGGCATCCTCCGGTTTTTTCGGCTTTTCGGGAGAAAAGGGAAGCAGCGGCTTGGCATCCGGGAGATCTCTCGGAAAAACATCGGGACGCCGAGGATCGGCGACTTTCGGGGCCTCGGCTTCCTCTTTGACGACTTTTTTCTCTTCCTGCTTCGGTTTTTCCGTTGGCTTTTCGGTGGCCTTCTCCGGCTTTTCCGCCGATTTTTTTTGAACCGGCGTAGATTGGGACGGGGAAGCTTGCGGAGAGGGTTGGCTTTGCGGCTGGGGACGGGACGGCTGCGAGGGGCCGGAAGGACGCGGCGGGGCGGGACGGCTCGCCGGTTGATCCTGATAGGTCATGGAGGAGCGAGGATGTCCCTGCATCTGAGGGACGGGTGAATCCTTTTGCGCGTCGCTCCGCTCGCTCCGCAGAGCCGTGTTGCGGTCTGACTGCAAGGGAGTTCGCGGGTCGATCTTGTCGCTCTTTTGCCACTCTTCGGTGGGCATGAACGTATCAGGGGAAACCATTTGGAGCATGGTCAGGCTGGGCGGTGGAGGGCTGGGCGGCGGAGCGGACGGGAAGAGGTGGATACCGATTCCCGAGGTGAAAAGGAGGGTAAGGAGGAGGTGCAGAAGAAGCGAGACGATCAAGAACCCGCCGATTCGAGATCGCACTTTTGTCTGCATCGATGCGAAAGTATAGCACTCGGGAATCCCGTTGCCTACGACAAGAACAAGAGGGCATCCTTGGCTTCTTTCCTCCATTTTGCAGGCTCGTCGCCCGTGGGGAGCGGGCGGCAAGGAACAGTTTTGAAGAGAAGGGATTCGGCAGGAAGTTTTCAATCGGGGACCCCCATTCGGAATCAAGAAGCTGCTCCTCCTGGTTTGACAGAAGAAAAAGCGGATGCATATGGTGTTCGGCGCTTTTCAAATGCGAAGAAGGATCCCCTCTGCGGGGCACGGAGACGGTATTGAAGCTGAGTGACCAGAAGTGGCAAGAGCATGTGGTGGATCGTCTAGGCGTCGTTGCTGCGTTTCAGGAGACGTTGGATCAGATCGATCGGGAGGTGCTGCGGCAGGCGGAAGAGTTGGACCCCTGGATTCGTCCTCATTTTCACGCGCTTTTGGCCAGCCGGGGGAAGCGTTTGCGGCCCCTGTTGGTCGCTCTTTCCGCGAGCGCCAGCGGCGGGATCCGTGCCGATCACATCCAGTTGGCTGTCGTTGTGGAGATGATTCATGTGGCGACGCTCGTTCACGACGACATTCTGGATGGCGCTCTAATCCGGCGAGGAGAGCCGACGGCGACTTCGCGGTGGGGGAACGAGGTGTCCGTCTTGTTAGGAGACACGTTATTTGCGCACGCGCTTCGGATTTGCGCAAAGCTGCCGGAAGGTTCCGTGGAGCGGGTGGCGTCTGCCGTCTGCACGGTCTGCGCCGGAGAGATTTTGCAGACGCAGCGTCGGTTCGATTGGGGTCTTCGCGAGGAAGATTACTTCGAAATTATCGGGCGAAAAACCGGAGAGCTCTTCCGGATGCCGTGCGAGGTGAGCGCTTGGCTCAACGGCGTGTCGGATGACGTTTGCCGTTCCTTGGGCCGTTATGGCATGGCGTTGGGAGTCGCCTATCAGATTTACGACGACTGTTTGGATCTCCTGGGGAAGGAAGAGGTCACGGGGAAAACCCTGGGGACGGATTGGGGAGGGGGAAAGCCGACTCTACCGATTCTCTATCTTCTCGATTCGAAGGATGGGACGCATCGAAACGAGTTGATCGACGCGTTCCATCAAGGACATTTTACCAGCAGGGATGATCTGCTGCCCATGCTCGCTGAAAATGGAGTTTTGCCGAAGACGCAGAGGAAAGTGCAGAGTATCCTTAGCAGCGCGAGGAATGAGTTGGCCGTGCTCTCACCCGGCGATTCCAAACGAGCGCTTGTAGAGGTCGCAGATCTCCTTGGTAGTCAGGCGGACGGTCTGGTAGAAGGGATGCTGGCGGGGCAGGGTGATCGGGCGACCGGCTTGGCAGCGGGAGCGGGCGGAGTAACGGAGTGAGGATTAGAGTGAGAGGAAAAGTGAGGAAGAACGAATGAAGCGAACTTATCAACCTTCGAAGCGGTGCCGAGTACGGCAGCATGGCTTCCTGGAGCGAACCCGCTCCCGTACCGGGCGGATCGTCCTCCGGCGTCGCCGGGCAAAAGGCCGATACCGACTTGTTCCCAAGGGCGTAGAGCGCAAATTTGCCCGCCATACCGGCGCTTAGCCGCTCTCCGGCCGAGCTTCCTGCGACGAAGACGATACGAAAGAGGCGGGCAATCGGGCTTTTCTTTGCATCGGGAAGACGTCTGAACGATGCTGCTCTGCTCTTGCTCATCCTGCCTCGGGATCCGGGACTCGCGGGAGAGGTCTTCTTCGCTACGCCACGAAAGATTGGCAACGCCGTTGTCCGTAATCGCGTTCGGCGCCGCATGCGCGAGGTGTTTCGCCTATGGGTCCATCGCCCCGAAGATCCTTGGGTGTACGGGTGGGTTGCCAAACGCTCGGCGGCTGCGCTCGACTTCTGGCGGCTGAAAGAGAAAATGGTGAAGCTGGCGGCCCAGGCTCGAGAAAAGTGAAGCGAGGCATTCATTGGATTCTGGCGATCTATCGCGTGGTGCTGACCCCGGTGCGCCAAACCTTCGGGTTGTACGGATGTTGTCGGCACGTGCCGACCTGTTCGGAATATTGCCGAC
>JAQUAR010000231.1 GCA_028687155.1 Methylacidiphilaceae bacterium
TGGTGATCAGCCCCACTCGTTTGCCTTGGAGTTCTCGGAACTGCCGCTCAGCCAAGACGTCCACGCCCAAATCGACCCGAGCCGCGGCTTGCAAGGCTTGGAGAAGAGACGATAATAATAATAATAGGATGCCGAACCAGAAGCCGATGAGTCGCGTCATATGCCGGTAAGAAGCAGGGCCTTTCATACGAGCTTGCCCCGCTCCGGGTCAATGGCGTTCCCTGAGCCGGCCTCTTCCTTGCACCCGGTCCTGCACGGACGGTTTACCGTCTCATCCTAGATCTTATGCCGGAATCCCTTACAACCGAAGCGGTCCGCCAGGAGCTCCGAACGGTCAAATACCCCGGCTTCAGCCGGGACATCGTCTCCTTCGGCCTCGTCAAGGAGGTCTCCGTCGAGAACGGGACGGTCTCCCTCCGGCTGGAGATGACGACGGCCGATCCCCAAGTGCCCGCGCAGATCGAGCAGCAGTTACGCGAACGGCTTGCCCGGCTTCCCGGTGTCGTACGGGTGGAGGTAGCCATCTCGCCCTCCGGATCCCAACCCGCCGCGCGCGCACCGGAGGCCGCTCCCTCTTCGATCCGCCATATCGTTGCGGTAGCCAGCGGAAAGGGCGGGGTGGGGAAGTCGACGGTCGCCGCCAATCTGGCGATTGCCCTCCAGAAGGAAGGCGCGAAGGCGGCGGGCCTCTGCGACTGCGACATCTACGGACCGAGCATCCCCCTGATGCTCGGTACCCGGGAGTCTCCCCAGGTTACCCCGGAGCAGCGTCTTGTCCCGATCGAGCGGTTCGGCTTGCGGGTCATGAGCATGGGGCTCTTGCTCGACTCCGGTCAACCCGCGGTCCTCCGTGGTCCCATGGTGACCCGCTACACGCAGGAGTTTCTTCGCAACGTCGATTGGGGCGACCTCGACGTCCTTGTCCTCGACCTTCCGCCGGGAACCGGAGACATTCAGCTCACGATCGTCCAAACCGTCCGCCTCTCGGGAGCCGTGGTCGTGACGACGCCGCAGGAGGTCGCCTTGATCGATGCGCGAAAGGCGGTCGGCATGTTCGAAAAAGTCAACGTTCCGCTGCTCGGCATCCTGGAAAACATGAGCTACTTTCTCTGCCCGAACGATCAAAACCGCTACGACATCTTCGGCGCGGGAGGAGGGAGGAGGGAGGCCGAGCGGATCGGCGTGCCCTTTCTTGGGGAGATCCCCCTGGAGATCGCGATTCGGGAATCGGGCGACCAGGGTGTTCCCATCGTCCTTGCGGAACCCGATCGCCCTTCGAGCCGAGCCTTTCGGGATGCGGCAAAGAAACTCCTTGACACCCTTTCTCGATCATAGTTTTCATCTGAAACATCATTTGGCGCTGGGAAGGTCTGTCGCCTTCTCTTGTGATCGGGAAGCACGAGGAGATCGAGGAATTGGTTGGCGAGAATCGACGCGGGAGTGCAAAGAGGCACGAAATTGAGCCTTTCCCCCGAGGTTCTGTGGATCGGCATGGCAGAGCTTACTTACCGCCCCGTCCTCACCCGAGGGCTTTGACGTGAGGCGCCTAGCGTTTGCCAGTCCACAAGGAAGGATTCCTGCCAGAACCATGGAGCGCCCCTTTGCCGAAGATTCGTCCCCGCGGGAAGGGGAATCGCTACTTATGAACTCCGCCCTCTATCGAGAATACCTGGAGGAGCGAAAAGAGATCCTGAGACACAAGTGGCTGGAGAGCGAGAAGAAGGGCCGCGACATCGGCTTTGAAAAGGCGCTGCTCGACTGGATTCTCCACCACCGAGCGGGCTGGCGCGAAAGGCGTCGCCTCGAATAGCCCCATCGCGGCTTCAAGGGCTCTCTTCCAGCAGCTTCGTCAGGGCTGGCTCTTGCAGGCGGTGAGCCATTTGCGCTGCCGATTCCCCGGCACTGTTTTTGTCGGTGTGGGCGTCGGCGCCGTGCTCCAGGAGAAGCTTCGCCATCCCTGCATCACGCCGCTCCACCGCGATCATTAACGGCGTCATTCCGTTGCGGTCTGGTACATTGGGGTTGGCCCCCTGGGCCAGCAAGAAGGCGGCAGTAGTGGGATAGCCCAGCGCCGCGCACCGATGCAGAAGGGTCTGTCCCGTCTCCGCGGCAGTATTGATCCCCAGGCCGTGCTTGAGAAAGCTCTGGAGCATCCCGACGATCGCCTCCTCGTTGGACGAGGAAGGAAGAGCGGCGACCAGGAGGGAAGCCTGGTGAGCCGGATCGGCGCCGTAGCGATCGACCAGGAGCGCCGCTAGCCGGGGATCGCGGCGGGTCGCTTCCACGAGCGCCGAATCGAGGCCCCCGTAATCGATGGGATAGCGCGGCTCGGAGCCGAGGATCCGCTCCAAGCTCGCCCGGGAATGGGCAGCGATCGCTTCCCGCAGGTCTGAGAGCGTTTTCCGCCGCCGGGCCTCGCGCTCGTCTCCCTCGCCCTCCCTCGCCCCCTCGTCGGCGATTCCCGAGGCCTCCCCTTCCCCCGCTCCCCACGCAATCCTGACCTGACGCCGTGAGACCTCCTGGGGAAAGACCGCAGCAGCCATCTCGACGAGTCCAACGGTACCCGCGGCAGTGACGTCCGATCCCCTAAAATGGCCCAGCTCGTCTGGAATGGAGCCTGGACGAATCAGGAAAAAGGAGAGCTTCTGGCGGCGGAAGTAGGGTGCCCGCGAGCCGACCAGTTCGTTGTAATAGGAGAGATAGGCTGCTCGCAAAAGCCGGTCGATCGTTTCCCGAGGTCCCAATCCCTCGGAAGCGGAAGGGAGAAGGAAAAGGCAGGCGATGTCGCTTTCCCCCGGCTCCTTGCTCTTCGCCAGCGCAGCATCCTGATAGCCGACAAGGTCGGGCGAGCGGTGCAGAAAGATCCAGCGCCCGCCTTGCGGGAAATTCCGCGCCTCCCCGAGATCATCGGCTCCGGGCAAGGAGGGGCTCCCCGCCAGCCAGAAGCTGGCGACGGCTACCCAAACCCACCAGGACACCCATGCCCTTTGCGCTCCTCGATCCATTTTCTCTGCCTCGCCTTGCTCCTTACCAGAATCCCGAGAGGAAGAGGATGACTCCGCCCACCGCGATCGCGAGAGAGACTACCCATGCGCTCTTCCTCTTGACCAAGGCGGCAAGCGACGCGACAGCCGTTGCCAACTGCAGGAGCACGCCGGCCGTTCGGAGAAGATGATGCCGATGAAACGCCCGATCGCTCTGGGCCAGACGGGCGGCCACCTCCCTTTCCCACGCCTCGGCCTGCTGTTTGCCCAAAGTCTTCTCTTGCTCGTACCGCTCGCTTTGCTGGGTAAAGAGCGGGTCCGCCTTGAGCTGATTTGCCACCCGGTAGAGGCTTTCCCGGAGCGCCTTCCCTTGGAAATAGCCCCAGGCATCGGTCGCCTTGTCCTGAAGGAGGACGGCTTCGTTGCGCATTAGGATCGCCTTCGTCACCTCCTCTTCCGCCATGGAGCTCACGACCGTCCCCAGCACCGCCATCAGGATGATCGAGAAGGAGAGATAGAGAAGCCATTTCTCCTCCCTCTGGGCCTCCCGGAGCGTATCGAGCACGAGCTCCCGGGTCTTTTCCTTCAACGTCTCGTTCTCCACGATAGAAACGCGCGCCTTTCCCTTTTACTTCTGCCGACC